>JANMKH010000042.1:0-2119 GCA_031371965.1 Sulfuriferula sp. | reverse complement strand
CCAAGTAATGGCAAGGTTTCTGCAGTTTGTTTGAGGCGGCACATCGGAACCCATAACAGTGCCAGCAACATTAACTCCGAGATAATCAGGCCAAGCATACCGATGCCCGCGCTTTGCCATGCTACTGTGCGCAACTGCTGGTGATCGCGGGTGCGGTCAAAAATCACCAACATGGAAGGATCGTCAATGCTGGCGCCCATAAGCATGGGAACAGGCAAAATTTCGTAATCGCGATTTTTGTAGGAGATGTTGATGCGATGTTCCGCATCGGCATTGCCGACCGGGATGCTCTGTAAAATGGCCACGCTCTGTTGACCGCCGGATACGGCAAGCACCCTGCGCTTGAGTGCCGGCACCTGAGGTTGCTTGAACTTGTTAGCTGAATCTCCAGTATTCGGTGCCAGAATGGCCAGTGCCATGTCGCGGCTGGTCATGTCCTGGAATGAAAGTACAGCATCGACGAGCGAAGAGGCGACGGCGATGGCGCCGACCGGCTTTCCATTGTCGAGTACAGGTACGATGTAATAGTAAAAGCAGGTCGCTGCACATGCCAGCAGGTGTTGCGGCTGTTTATCGATAACGATCTGTCTGACCAGCACAGACAGGTCAGGCTCGTTCAAGCGTATGGCGTCTTCTTTCCAGTTGGCAAGCAACTGTCCCTGTGGGTTGAAAAACAGCACTTGTTCCAATCCGCTGTTGAGGTGAAGCGCGCTCCAATAACGCTGATAGTATTGTTGCAGCTCCGTCGCATCGCTGTTTACAAGCGCGCGATGCACATCCGTCAGGCTGGAAACCAGGTTGGCTGACGTTTGCAGCTGAGTACCCAACTGCGCGACGACTTCTGCGGCGAAACGCTGGCTTCGAATTTCACTAGCGTTGCGCGCGCTGTCGAACTGAGCATGTTGATTGCTGTAATTAATGTAAGACAGCGACGCATTCACTGCCAGCATCACCAGACTGAGTGGCAAAATAATTTTCCACTTGAGGCTGAAAAACTGTCTGAACTGTGCGGATTGAGTGTTCATCAGTTAAAACAGGCAAGCCGCCCAAAATAAACCCATATTCCAATGTTGTTCATTGATCGCTGGATGGTGTTCTCACAAATGTGAATGGTATAGCCGAGGGCCGCATTGTCGAGGCTGGTCTTGTCCTCTGTAGCGATAATCGACTGGCTGGGGAAATCATTTGCCTGGATACCCAGGGCAGGCTTTCAGCCATGACATGCATGCCAAAGCATGTGGAAGTATGCGGGATTGCCAGTGCTTTGATTTTGGCTGGGTGCATAATCATTCCGCTGAAATGGTTCTGCCCGAATTATCCGCTGAAAAATACATACCTGATCGCCGGGTTTTACCTTCATACGCACAGCGGGTGCGAGGCGCTATCATGCAATGATGAGAATAACGCAAGTTTGCTATCGTTATCTACGGACGGCGGGCCGAGTGCCAACGTAGCGCCATGGTTGGATGATTATTGGAATGATAGCAATGTTTTTATCCTCTCACAGCGTCTCCAAAGAAGCTTTCTGCGCTTTAACAAAATCATTCGGACTAAATCATCTGGTCTATATGCGTACGTAAACATTATTCCTGCTGGCTAATCAGTTCGCTCACAGCTAAAATGTGACCCGCATCGCAAGCTAACCAAGCAAACAAGGAAGCGTGGCAGAGTGGTCGATTGCACCGGTCTTGAAAACCGGCAAGGGGCAACCCTTCGTGAGTTCGAATCTCACCGCTTCCGCCAGTGATGTGTTTTTTCCCGTCGTTTCCCGTATCAAAAATCCTCTGAATACCGCATAAACACTTGCATGCAGCGCAAGTCGTGTCTTTTCGTGTTTTATCGCGTCGTTTGCAATATACCCAAATTTGTGGGTATATTTGTGAGCACATTTGAGTTCGAACTATAAAGTACCCACAAATTTCAGGATTTCCATGAAGCTGACTGATACTGCGGTATGTTGGCAAAAAGGGCAGAAGCGGCAAACGGGCGGCGATAACATGATTGTGACCTCAACCTTTGGGCAAACAATCCGCGAATGGCTGGCAATACTGCGCTTCACCAGCCTGCCGTTTTTGACATTTGAGCATGGCGGCAAGTGGTACGAATTGAAGCCAACAGG
>JANMKH010000004.1:0-2306 GCA_031371965.1 Sulfuriferula sp. | reverse complement strand
AAGTGTGGCTGGTCAGGACTGATGGTCAACAGCATCATTACTAGCTTGTCGGACACAATTATTACTCCGGAAAGACAGGCGCAGCAGCTTACCCCCATGTTCGCCGCCCGTCAAAACCGCATTGACGCTCACATGCTGCATTGGTTAGCATGAAAATACGGCAGAATAGGCAATATTCTTCAACATGGCATCGTTGCGATGGGTATTCTCTCAACAGAAATAATCATTCACTCTGAAACAACTTACGATTTATAAAAGCAAAAATGGGCGCCAACTTGAAACAATGGATAGAACAGCTTAACGCGCATCATCGACTGGCTATAGCCGGCCTGACAGGCATCGCCGTGTTTTTTATGCTCCCCATTGCATTGCTCGACACCCGCGCCATTGCCAGCTGGGACGCAGCTTCGGGGATGTATCTGTTATTGGCCTGGACCACCATAGCCGGCGCTGATGCCGAAGCCACCCGCATCAGCACCCGCAACAGGCAAAGCAGCCTGACGATATTACTCATCGTATTGGGTGCGGCTTGCATCAGTGTTGCCGCGCTGGCATTCATGTACAAAAGCGGTCACGGTTTGCCAGTATGGAAAAAAATGCTGCATGTCGCACTTTCGTTTCTGGCGTTAGGATTTTCCTGGCTGCTGATACATACCCGTTTCGCCTTCCACTATGCACATCGCTACTACATTGGCGGCAGGGGCGCGCGCGCCGCACACACCGGAGGACTGAATTTCCCCGGCGAACGCGATCCTGATTATCTCGATTTCGCTTATTTTTCCTTCGTCATCGGCATGACTTCGCAAGTGTCTGACGTGGCAGTGACTTCGCGTGTCATGCGCCGAATCACGTTGGCACACGGCCTGCTTTCATTTGGCTTCAATGTTGCCGTGCTGGCATTGAGTGTGAATATATTCGCCAGCCTGATTTGATGGATTCCGCGCGTTTGGCAACAGTCCCGCTCCGTCCGAGTCAACGAAGCGGGACATGCTTGCAGACGCGCTGGTCAAGCCTTTTCGAACACCATTTCCCCAGCGCGAAAATCCACCCGGATAGTATCTTTCTCGGCAAAATGCCCGGACAGGATTTCCTTCGCCAGCGGATTTTCCAGTTGCGACTGAATCGCTCGTTTCAGAGGCCGCGCGCCGAATATCGGGTCGAAACCGACTGTGGCCAATTCCTCCAGCGCCGCATCGGTGATCTCGAATCCCATGCCCATGGCTGCCAGGCGCTTCGCCAGATACTGCACCTGAATACGTGCGATGGAGAGGATATGTGCCTCGCCCAAAGCGTGGAACACGACCACCTCGTCGATACGGTTGATGAATTCGGGGCGGAAATAAGTTTTTACCTCGCCCATCACCGCCAGTTTGATGACCTGATAATCGTCTCCCGACATCTGCTGGATCATCTGACTGCCCAGGTTGGAGGTCATCACAATGACAGTATTCTTGAAATCCACCGTGCGCCCCTGGCCGTCGGTTAGACGCCCGTCGTCCAGCACTTGCAGCAGTACGTTGAACACGTCCGGATGCGCCTTTTCCACCTCGTCCAGCAGGATCACGCTGTAGGGTTTGCGCCGCACCGCTTCGGTGAGCGTGCCGCCTTCCTCATAGCCGACATAACCCGGCGGCGCGCCGATCAACCGTGACACGCTATGTTTTTCCATGAACTCGCTCATGTCGATACGGATCATGTGATCTTCCGAATCGAACAGAAATCCCGCCAACGTCTTGCATAATTCGGTCTTGCCCACGCCGGTGGGCCCTAGGAACAGGAATGAACCATATGGCCGATTGGGGTCGGACAAACCGGAACGTGAACGGCGGATGGCGTCGGACACCAGGCGCACCGCTTCATCCTGACCCACCACGCGCTGGTGCAATGCGTCTTCCATCTGCAGCAATTTATCGCGCTCGCCCGACATCATTTTGGAGACGGGAATACCGGTGGCACGGGACACCACCTCGGCAATTTCCTCAGTGCCTACCTCCCGACGCAGAAGCTTGAATTCGTGCTTTCCTTCACCCGCCTCGGCTTGTTTAAGCTGGGATTCGAGCTGGGGAAGTTTTCCGTACTGAATCTCCGCGACTTTGTCGAGCTTGCCTTCACGCTGCAGTTCAGCCATTTGCGCACGCAACTGTTCGATTTCTTCTTTAAAGTGGCGAGCACCTTCCACCATGGCTTTTTCCGCTTTCAGGATTTGGATGTCGATTATCTCAGCTTCAATGGTGGACTCCTTGTCAAAAATGATGCCCCCCTAAATCCTCTCGCAGAGGGGTCCTGGAACGCGCCCGCTGCAGCAG
>JANMKH010000003.1:0-1953 GCA_031371965.1 Sulfuriferula sp. | reverse complement strand
AGTGCATACAGTTGTACCATCCACTCGTTCAAAAAATGCTGCAAAACCTTGCGTGTTGGCGACTGCACCAGCAGCAGGGCGCGTTCTACCCCGGCTTTGCGCGCCATGGTTGCCTGCGTTGGGTCGAACAGGGTGATGCCTACCATGTGCGGTGCGGCGCCTTGTGCCTGGTGTAAAAACTCCAGCGCGGTATCGAGCTTGCCTGCTTCCGCGCGCAATACAGCCTGGTGCACGAATGGCGGGAACCCGGCAGCGGCGCGTTCAGCCAGTAGACTCGCGGCAAACCCCGCATAGTCATGACGTTGCAGCAGGCGATACAAGTGGTGGTCGGGGAATTGCGTCTGGATCAATACTTCACCCGCTTCGCTGGCGCGCCCGGCACGGCCGCCGACTTGCATGAGTTGTGCGAACAGACGTTCGGTAGCGCGAAAATCCGGGCTGTATAACGCGCTGTCGGCATTGATTACACCGACCAGCGTGAGCTTGGGAAAATCATGCCCTTTGGCCAATAGCTGTGTGCCAACCAGGATGTCGGCTTCACCCTTGTGTATGGCACGCTGCATGTCCGGCCAGCTGTTTTTTTTGCGCGTGCTGTCGCGATCCACCCGCAGGATGCGCGCTTCCGGAAAATGGCGGGTGAGGGCATCTTCGATGCGCTGGGTGCCAAAGCCACCGGGTTTGAGATCGATGTTGCCGCATGCCGGGCAGGCGTGCACCACAGGTTCGACATGGCCGCAATGGTGGCAGCGCAGTTGACGCTCGCGCAGATGCAATACCAGCTTCGCCGAACAGCGTGCGCATGCTGCGCCCCAGCCACACTCGAAACACATCAGCGCAGGGGAATAGCCGCGCCGATTAACGAATATCAAACTCTGTTGTCCGGCGGCGAGGCGGGTGCGAATGGCAGCCAGCAATGAGGCCGACAAACCTTCCTCGGGTTTGCTGCTGCGCGTGTCGATCAGGTTGATGGCGGGCAGGCGGGCGTTGGCGATCGCGCGCTGGTCCAGGGGGATGAGTGTATAGCGGCCATTCTGTGCGTTGTGCCAGCTCTCCAGCGCAGGGGTTGCCGAGCCGAGCACCACCGGTACACCCTGCTGCTGCGCGCGTACCACCGCAACGTCGCGTGCGGCATAACGTAGCCCATCCTGCTGGTGGAAAGAGCTGTCATGCTCCTCGTCCACAACAATCAGCGCCAGGTGCGGCAATGGGGCAAATACGGCCAGCCGGGTACCCAGCACGATACGCGCGCGGCCTTCGGCGGCAGCCAGCCAGTGCGCGAGGCGTTCACCTTCCGCCATGCCGCTATGCAGGGTGGCAATCTCAATGTGAGGAAAGCGTGCGCGGAATACGCCGGTAAGCTGCGGCGTGAGATTGATCTCCGGCACCAGCAGTAATGCCTGTCCGGCCCGATCCAGTGCGGATGCAACCAGATGCAGATACACCTCGGTCTTGCCGCTGCCGGTAATGCCATGCAGCAGGAATGCCTGATAATTTGTAAACGCTGCGTTGATCTGCGTTACCGCATCCTGTTGTGCGGGTGTGAGTTGCGGTGCGGTATCCGCCGCTACCGGAGGGGCATGCAATCTGGCGGGCAGATTGATCTGCGCTGCCCAGCCGCGCTCGACCCAGGTTTTTACTATGCCGCGGTAACCCCTGCAGATTGCTGTCAATGTCGCGCCAGTGTGGGCGAGGCCGTCGCGCATAGTATCTAGCAGTGCACGCTGGGCAGGCGCGTGATTGGGTAGATCGTTGGCACTCAGAGCCAAGCCAGCGCTGGTGAGTTGCCAGGCATGGGCAAGTTTGATTTGTATTGGTTGCGAGCGACGCAGCGTTGTGGGCAATGCGGCCATCACCGTTGGGCCGAGCGGGTAATGATAGTAATCGCTGCAGAAATTCAGTAGCCGCAGCAGCTCCGTTGATAGTGCCGGCGCATCACGATAGATTTCCAGAACC
>JANMKH010000550.1:0-4939 GCA_031371965.1 Sulfuriferula sp. | reverse complement strand
GCCAAATTTCCGGTACATTGCACCCATTTGTTTTCCGAAAATATCGCCTTTGGCATATACCTCGCAGATGTGGTGAAGCGCGACCAGCGCGTACACTGCGGCAGCAATTGGAATGAGTTCGACGCAGAAGCCTGCCCAGCGATGTTCCAGGCTCAGCCCTCTCAATGGTATTTGGGCCGCTAGCGTCGGAGGGAACCATGCGCTGGTTCCAAACACCAACCAGCGCATTGTTGCAGCGCCTACGCTGACTGTTCCAGCCAGCCATACCAATGCCTGAATGCGGCGGCTCAATCGTGTTATTCGTTCGTTTGAATGCATAACTTCACCCTCTCGCGCTCAATTCAATGAGGAGTTGCAATTATGGCGCGCCGCCACTGCTTAATATACAGGGAAGAATACTACACATATTATCGTATAACAATAATATATTGTTGTTATATAGATAAATAATGTGCATGGATTTGAAGCGGGTATTAGCGAGCAGGAAAACTGGAATTCAATCACTGCATGGTTTGGCTATATGGAAACACCATTCCGCAACCAACAATCACTAAAAACGGATGTTTATTTTATCTTGGCGCCTGCCAGCAGTTGTTGCTGACCTGGTAGGTGGTGGTGAGTTGTTCGCTGTTGGGCTGCAGGATGTAACGCACGCCGATGACGTCACTCATCTTGCGCCAGTAAATCGCCATGGTGTTTTTTTCGCCCGCACCTACCACGTTGTGGAGCGCCACGACTTTCAGCGGGTTGCCATATTGTGTGTTGAAATTACTTGTGACGGTAATAAAATTACTGAAAGAAGCGGCCATTTCCTGATCGAACCCGACCAGTTTGTCATTGCAAAAAATAAATACATAGCGCCGTCCTGCCGGACTATCCGGTGCGTCATAGACCATCAGGGTGTCGCCGGCGTCAACGTTGTTTTCAAAATTCCACGATTTGAGCGTGGTTTTGAGTTGGTTGCGCGTCATGCCGCTTTTGAATTCCCCGACTTCAAAGGCCAGTGCGGACTGGTAGCAAGCAAGCAGGGTCAAGGCAAGCAGGACAGTTTTTGTATGCATGATTTTTGGTGTGCGTAATTTTCCAAGAGATTAACTTGACTGGGGAGTCAAGTCGAGTTGTACTCATCACAAGCAGTCAAAATACCGCCGGAGGTAAATATTATGCGTATACGTTATTTATTAATGAGTATCGGCGCATTTTGCGCAATCGCTGCCGCATGCCTGCCCGCTGCCCAAGCCATGGGTACGCGGCCACAATCGGCGGCTGGACTGGGAACCGGCCAGATTGTCGCTACCGCAGGGATCCGTGGGCTGGATGAAGAAAAACTCAAGGCGGCGAAATATGATGCAGCGCAAGTCAACGAGCTGGAATCGCAAACAATGAGCGCCGATGCGGCACGCAGCTTTGCTGCGCTAGCTGGTCTGCACAGCCGGCCGGTAGCATATTTGGCTGATCCAGCAGGGGGCAACGGCATCTACCCGTAACGCAGTTATTCGTCGCTTTCCGTATCCAGATCGGGAATATGATTGAAAGCGACGCGCATCGGTGCGGCCTGCAGCGCATCGTGCGCAGCGCCGAAATACACGGCGTTTTTGCCGAAACGCGCGTTGAGTTTGTCCACCGCGGCATTGAGCTTGCTGCGTGCAATGCCGGTATCGAACAGTGACGGCGTGTGGTGCGCCGCATCCACCAGACGCGTGAGCGTGATCCCGACCGCCAGCGGATCATCGCGCACGGCCGGCTTCTTCTGCCACAGCAGGTCGAGCACGCCGGTCAGGGTAAGCGTATCCGAGCTTGGATCGAAGCTGATTTTCTCGTTCCATGAAGGAGCGCGCAGGTATTTCACCTTGACCTGCATCGCTCCCGCCAGCAATTCATGGCTGCGCAGGCGCATGGCGGTTTTTTGCAACAGCTTGTGCAGTACCGAATGCGCGGCGTGGTCGCTGCGCATCGCCGGTGCCAGCACATGCGAGTGTCCGATGCTGGCGCGCGCGCTGGGCGCGGGCAGCCCCCATTCACCGCGTAATTTGGCATGCATGCGCTCGCCTTCGATACTGCCCCACGCGCGTGCCAGCCGGGCCTTGTCGGCAGCCCACAAATCGCGCAGGGTGTGAATCCCAGCCTGGTTCAGGCGTTTTTCCATCTGCCGCCCGACACCATTGATATCGCGCAGTTCCAGTGGATACAGGCAATCGGGCAGGTCGCTGAGTTCAATCACCGTCAGGCCGTCCGGCTTGCGCATGTTGGAAGCCGTCTTCGCCAGAAACAGGTTGGGCGCAATACCGATCGAACAGCGCAATTCACTTCCCACGGTGTTGTAAATGGTGCGCTTGATGTTGTGCGCCAGCGTTTCGGCGTTGGCACGCACGCGCTGGCTGCCGGTCAGCTCGCAGTGCATTTCGTCGATGGAATAGACGGCTTCCACATGGGTACAGGATTCCACCGCAGCGACCAGTTGATGGTGATAGTCCACATACATGGCGGGGCGCGCCTGCACGACGCGAATACCCTTGCACAATTTGCGCGCTTCATGGATGGGCGTGCCGGTCCGGACACCGAATGCCTTGGCTTCGTAGCTTGCCGCGATGCAACAGGTGGTTTCCGCCACCACCGGCGCCACGCAAACGGGTTTGCCGCGCAGGCTCGGCTCGGCCTGCTGTTCCGCGGAGGCAAAATAGGAATTGAAATCAACGTAGAGCGAACGGAGCATACGGTATAATTGCGGCTTTTGTACCGCACTGAAAGTAAAGGTTTAACGCATGAGTCTGAATCTGGTTCCCGTTGGCAAGGACGTCCCCAACGATTTTAACGTCATCATCGAAATCCCCATGCACGGCGATCCCATCAAGTATGAAGTAGACAAGGAAAGCGGCGCGATGTTCGTGGATCGTTTCATGTCCACCGCCATGCATTATCCCTGCAATTATGGCTACATTCCCCATACCCTGTCCGAAGACGGCGACCCGGTGGATGTGCTGGTCATGACCCCGGTGCCGCTGATTACCGGCGTGGTGGTGCGCTGCCGTACCATCGGCATGCTTAAAATGAGCGACGAAGCTGGCGTGGACGCCAAACTGCTGGCCGTGCCGGTTGATAAATTATGCGGAATGTACAAAAACGTGCAAAAGCCAGAGGATTTACCTGCAATGTCCCTGGCACAGATTTCCCATTTCTTTGAACACTACAAAGACCTGGAAGTCGGCAAGTGGGTGAAAGTGGAAGGCTGGGTCGATGCCGACGCAGCCAAGGCCGAAATCATGGCCGGTGTGGAACGCTATAACACCGCTAAGGACAAACCTGCATTTTAATCCGCCAGAGCCGCCAACCGGCGGCTCTTTTTTGGGGCGTGCAAGTATGAAAATCTGCATTATTTCCGACAGCCATGACAACCGCCGCCTGATGGCGCTCGCCGTAGAAGACGCGTTAAGCCATGGTGCCGAGGCGGTCCTGCACTGCGGCGACGTGGTCGCGCCCACCACCCTGCGCGCGCTGCAAAAATTCGGTCTGCCGGTGCATGTCATTCATGGCAACAATACCGGCGATATGTTCAACCTGTCGCGCCTGGGGGCGGAAGAGGGCAGCGTCATTCGCTATTACGGCCAGGACGCCGCCATCGAGCTGGGCGGGCGCAACATCTTCATCGTTCACTATCCTCACTACGCCCACGCCATGGCCTGCACCGGCGACTACGACATGGTGTGCTGCGGCCACGACCACCGCGTGGAAATCATACACGTGGACAACGTCAAGGGCACGCGCACCCTGGTTTTAAACCCCGGCACCGTAGGCGGGGTAGGCGCGCCGCCTACCTACATCATGGGCGATCTTGCCACCATGCAGTTTGAAGTACACGACGTGCCGGCCGCGCCGAATGAAATGACCAACCTGACGCGGGTTGCGAAGCATGCTTCGGAGAATGGCGGGTAATCAAGCCATGCTCGCCTTTGCAAAAAACTGACCAGGCATCATGACTTCAAACCAGAATCCTGAACAAAAAGCGCGCGACAACATCGATGCGCTGTTACGGCAGGCGGGCTGGACTGTTCAGGACAATAAAAAAATCGACCTCAATGCCGGCTTGGGACAGGCGGTGCGTGAATATCAAACCGATGCCGGTCCGGCGGACTACGTGCTGTTTGTTGATAAAAAAGCCGTGGGCGTGATCGAGGCCAAGCGCGAGGATCTAGGCCACAAAATCACCGAAGTGGAATCGCAGACCGAAGGCTATGCCGCTGCCCGCCTGAAGTGGGTCAACAACCAACAGCCTTTGCCCTTCCTCTACGAAAGCACTGGCATCATTACCCGCTTCACCGATGCGCGCGACCCCAAGCCGCGTTCGCGCGAAGTGTTCAGCTTTCACCGCCCCGAAACGCTCAAGGAATGGCTGGCGCAGGGCACCAGCCTGCGCGAACGGTTGCAGCACATCCCCATACTCAATCCAAACCATCTGCCTGCCAAGGAATTGCGCCTGCGTGATTGCCAGGAAATTGCCATCACCAATCTGGAAACCTCGTTCAAGACAGACTGTCCGCGTGCCTTGATCCAGATGGCGACCGGCGCGGGCAAGACCTACACTGCCATTACCTCGATTTATCGTCTGCTCAAATACGCGCACGGCAAGCGCATCCTGTTTCTGGTAGATACCAAAAACCTCGGCGAACAGGCCGAGCAGGAGATGATGTCCTACGTGCCGATAGACGATAACCGCAAATTCACCGAACTGTACAACGTGCAGCGGCTCAAATCCTCGTTTGTCGCCAAGGACAGTCAGGTGTGCATCAGCACCATCCAGCGGCTGTATTCCATCCTCAAGGACACGCCGCTCGACGAAGCCTTGGAGGAGATCAACCCGGCCGAGCTGAAGCAGCCCAAAGCGCCGATGCCCGTGGTCTATAACGACAAAGTCCCACCGGAGTTTTTCGATTTCATCTTCATC
>JANMKH010000527.1:0-1693 GCA_031371965.1 Sulfuriferula sp. | reverse complement strand
ATGAGGCGGGCAACCCGCTGGTATGGGATCTGGAAAAGAAAACCTTTGTTAACGGTCTGGACAAGGACATCGCACCGGCATTGTTCGGCGATTTCGTCGCACCTGATGGCCGCCCGGTACGCACCGTGATGAGCCTTACCGCCGAACGCTATCTGGACGATCGTTACGCGCCGGCCAATGTCGCGGAAGAATGCGGTGTGCCCGCTGAAACCATCGAACGTATGGCGCTGGAAATGGCGCAAGTGGCATTCAAGGAAACCGTCGAACTGGATATCGAGTGGACCGACAGTTGGGGGCGTAAGCATGACAAGGTGATTGGCCGCCCGGTGGCGATGTACGCCATGCGCGGTATTGCCGCACACTCCAATGGCTTTCACGCTTGCCGCGCCGTGCATTTGATTCAGATGCTGCTGGGCGCACTGGACGGCCCAGGCAATTTCCGCGCGCGCGCGCCTTATCCCAAGCCGGTACCGCCGCATCAGCTGCCGGAAAACAATCTTGACGTGATCAACGCGCCCAATACGCCGCTGTCGCGCACGCCATTGGGCTTCCCGATGCGTCCGGAAGATCTGGTGATCGATGCCGATGGCAATCCGTTGCGGATTGACAAGGCGTATTCCTGGGAGATTCCGATTGCTTCGCACGGCCTCATGCACATGGTGATAACCAATGCCACCAACCATGACCCGTATGCGATCGATACCTTGATGCTGTTTATGTCCAACATGGCGTGGAATTCCACCATGAACACCAAAAACGTTCAGGACATGCTGCGCGAGAAAGACCCGGAAGAACCCGGCCAGCACAAGATTCCGTTCCTGGTAGTGGTGGATGCGTTCCATTCCGAAATGGTCAACTTTGCCGATCTGGTATTGCCGGATACCACGTATCTGGAGCGTCACGACACCATTTCATTGCTGGATCGGCCGATTTCCGAGCCGGATGCGGCCGCCGACGCAATTCGCTATCCCCTGATCAAGCTCGACCGTGACGTGCGCCCGTGGCAGGAAGTGTTGGTGGAAATGGCTTCGCGTCTGAAATTCCCGGCATTTACCAACGCGGACGGGACGCGCAAGTTCAAGGATTACCCTGATTTCATCGTCAACTACGAGCGCTCGCCCGGCGTGGGCTTCCTCGCCGGCTGGCGCGGCAAGGACGGCGACAAATCGCTCAAGGGCGAACCGAATCCGAAGCAGTGGGAAAAATACATCGAGAACGAGTCGTTCTTCGCGCACCACTGGCCGGATAGCCAGAAATACAATCGTTTTGCCAACAAGGAATACCTCGACATCGCGGCGGAGGTGGGTTTCATCGGCAAGTCCGAACCTATCATCATGCAGGTTTACTCCGAGCCGCTGCAAAAATTCCGTTTGGCGGGGCAGGGCTTGTACGATGGCCCGCAGCCTAACAATCAGACAGACCGCGAACGCCTGGCCAAGTATTTTGACCCGTTACCGCTGTGGTATAAGCCGCTCGAGCAGGCGCGTGTGGACGAGAATGAATACCCGTTCTTTGCGCTGACTCAGCGCCCCATGCTGATGTACCATTCCTGGGATTCGCAGAACGTGTGGTTACGCCAAATCTTGGCGCAGAACTACATGTACATGAATCGTGGTCAGGCTGCACGTATGGGCTTGCAGGACGATGACTGGATCTGGGTCGAGTCGCATAACGGCAAAATCCGCTGCCAGAT
>JANMKH010000525.1:0-9029 GCA_031371965.1 Sulfuriferula sp. | reverse complement strand
CCAGTTACCCGGCTCCCAAAATCAGGTACCCATCGCAAATACCCACACTTATCGGTTGTCTTGTTGTTAAAGAGCGGTGATTCCAATTTCATTCATTCTCGCCTCAATCAGCGAGGTGCGAATTATACTTACTTAAATCCGCATGTCAACAACATTTTCAAAATCCAGAACTCACAAAGTTTTCACAAAACGCTATTAACTAGATGATTTTAATCTGTTTTCTGCGCATGCCGATCAACAACGAGATGCGAATTATACAGCCCTAAAACACGCCGTCAATCGTTTTTTCAAAAAAAGTACATCATGCCAATCGATGTGTTTTAAATTCAATATGTTAGACGATTGTGACTCGGGCAAATTTACGTTTTCCAACCTGCACCACCACACACGTGCCCGCGCTCAACACCCATGTTTTATCGCTGATCTTGTCGCCATCCATCTTCACCCCGCCCTGCTCGATCATGCGCATGGCATCAGAGGTGCTGGTTGTGAGCCCAGCCTGCTTGAGTACTTGCGTAATGGACAAACTGCCATTATCGGCCTGCAAGCTTACCTCCGGCATCACATCAGGGATGGCACCCTGCCTGAAGCGTGCCTCGAAATCGTTTAGTGCCTGGACTGCCGCCGCAGGGCCATGAAAACGCGCCACACTTTCCTGGGCGACGTGCACTTTGGTATCGCGAGGATTCGCTCCGGCATTGATCTGCTCACGCCAGCCATCGATAGTTTCCAAGGATTCGAAAGAAAGCAACTCTATATAACGCCACATAAGCTCATCAGACACAGACATGATTTTGCCAAATATTTCCGAGGGTGCTTCTGTGATGCCTATATAGTTGCCCAGCGATTTGGACATCTTGTTAACACCATCCAGGCCTTCCAGTAGCGGCATGGTGAGGACGCATTGCGGCGCCTGTCCATGCTGCTTCTGTAGTTCGCGCCCCATCAGCAGGTTGAATTTCTGGTCGGTACCACCCAGCTCCAAGTCCGCGTGGAGCGCCACAGAATCATAGCCCTGCACCAACGGGTAGAGAAATTCATGTATGGCGATAGGCTGGTTTCCCTTATAACGTTTGTGGAAGTCATCCCGCTCCAGCATCCGCGCCACAGTATGGCTGGCCGCTAGCTTGACCATCCCTGCCGCTCCCAGCTTATCCATCCAGGTGGAGTTGAATACCACTTCGGTTTGCTCGGGCTTGAGTATTTTGAATACCTGATCGGTATAAGATTTAGAGTTTTCCAGCACCTGCTCGCGCGTCAACGCCGGACGTGTGGCATTTTTACCCGTAGGATCGCCAATCATGCCGGTGAAATCTCCTATCAGGAACAGGGCATGATGCCCCAAATCCTGCAACTGGCGCATTTTGTTCAGTAGCACTGTGTGGCCCAAGTGCAGATCGGGCGCAGTCGGGTCAAAACCTGCTTTCACGCGCAAGCGTTTACCGGTGCGCAGCTTCTCCACCAACTCCTGTTCCACGATCAACTCATCGCAACCGCGCCTGATAATGCGCAGGGTTTCCTGTATTTCCGAATCAATCATTACCGCCTCGAGTGTTTTCTCAAAAATAGAGCATAAATTTAAAGATATTTACTTATTGACCGCTATATAACTTCATGAAACGGATTGCCACGCTATCGGCTTTGACCCCAATCTGTTAAGCTCACGCGTCAAATCTGTATGGAAAGGCGGCACAATGACCAACCAAAAAGCAGTAAGTTTAACGCATGCCGACAAATTGCATGCGCGTAAAGTGCGCCTGCGCTGGATTGTTGCCGCTTCCGCCTTACCACTTTTCGGCATCATTGCTGCCTTTGGTGTCGCGCCACAAACGGATACCAACAATATTCCCGTTAACACTGTCATTGAGAATCTGACGGTTCCCTCCACCGTAATCGAGGCTGACAATTCCATTCCGTCGACCGCCTATTGGCGCGACGAACGCATTGAATCCGGCGACACTGTAGCCACGATTCTTGATCGACTGGGCGTATCCAGTGAAGAAAGCGCAAAATTCCTTCACAATCCGGCGGCTACCCGCGCGCTTGCGCAAATCAAGCCCGGTAGACGCATCCAGGCTCAAACGACCGACTCCGGTGAACTGTTATGGTTACGCCATATCAATTCCTCTGGCTCGCTGTTGCAAATCTCCAGACAGGGACAAAATTTTACAGTCACGCAGCAGCAAGCTGCGCTGGAAACCAGAACCGTAATGAAATCTGGTGAAATTCACAATTCATTGTTTGGCGCCACTGATGCGGCTGGCATACCAGACAGCATTGTCACCCAAATGGCTACGCTGTTTTCCGCCGATATTGATTTCCACCGTGATCTGCGCCGCGGCGACCAATTCAAGGTTGTTTACGAAGTGTTGTACAGCAGTGGCGAACCAGTCATGACCGGGCGCATACTGGCAGCCGAGTTTACCAACGATGGCCAGACGTACAAGGCCGTCTACTTCCGGCAACCCGATGGCAAAGGCGAGTACTACACTCCCGACGGCAAGTCCCTGAAAAAAGCTTTCTTGCGCTCGCCGATCGAATTCTCCCGAATCTCCTCTGGCTTTGGCATGCGTTACCACCCCATCCTGAAGCAATGGCGAGAGCATAAAGGCGTTGATTACGCGGCGCCTACAGGTACCAAAATCAAGGCCGTCGCCGATGCAGTAGTGGCTTTTGCCGGTCAGGAAAACGGCTACGGCAACTTTATCTTGCTGCAACACAGTGGAAATTACAGCACAGCATATGGCCACCTGTCAGCGTTCGCCAAGGGTCTGCACAAAGGCGAAAAAATCCACCAAGGTGACGTGATTGGGTATGTTGGCAGCACCGGTTGGGCTACCGGCCCCCATCTACACTTTGAGTTCCGTATTGCAGGCGTGGCGGTAAATCCGCTTACCGCAAAAATTCCTTACGCTTTCCCGATCTCGGCTCAATATCAGCCCCTGTTCCGTAGCGCCACCCAGCCATTGGTCGCCAAGCTCAATTTGTTGAATGGCACCAATCTGGCAGCACTGGAATAACTGCCAGTCAAATTGGCTGGACCTACACATTTCATCGGACTCATGTCCGGCACCAGCCTGGACGGCATTGACGCCGCGTTGGTGCAATTCGATTTGACGCAATTCGCGGGTCATCTTATTCACACGGTTTATCTGCCTTATCCGGAACCGCTGCGCGAGAAATTGCTGAAGATTCATTTTTCGGGGAACGACGAAATCCATCGTGCCGCCCTACTGTCAAACGAATTATCCGGGCTGTACGGTCAGGCTGTATCCAGATTACTGGCCGAAAGCGCTACCGCCCCCGGCAACATTGATGCTATTGGTTGCCACGGACAAACCGTAAGACATCGCCCGGACGCCGGTTACACGATACAACTGGCCAATCCCAGCCTGCTCGCAGAACTTACAGGCATAGCGGTGGTGGCAGATTTCCGCAGTCGCGACATTGCCGCTGGTGGCCAAGGTGCGCCACTCGTTCCCGCTTTCCATGCAGCCGCATTGCGTCACCCTACAATACATCGCGTTATCGTCAATATTGGCGGCATCTCCAACCTGACGGATTTACCACCCAGCGGCAAAATTATCGGTTTTGATTGCGGCCCTGGCAATTTACTCATGGACGCCTGGTGCCAACGCCATACCAGCCAGAAATTTGACCATGCCGGGGCATGGGGGTTAGGTGGAGAAAATCTGCCCGAGTTATTTAAAAAGCTTGTGGCGCACACCTTTTTTTCGGCACCTGCGCCGAAAAGCGCCGGTCGTGAGGAATTCAATCTGGATTGGCTCATCAGCCATTTGTCCGGGGATGAATCTGCACAAGATGTGCAGGCAACGCTGCTGAACCTGACCACTTACGGCATAGTCCAAGCCATAGAAACATATAGCCCCAAGGCACAAGAGATTTATATCTGCGGCGGTGGTGCGCACAATACAGCGCTCATGCAATCATTACATACAGCACTCCCGGGCAAATTGCTTGCCTCCACCGACGCGCTTGGCATTAGCCCGGACTGGCTTGAGGCGCATGCCTTTGCCTGGCTGGCTCGACAGACCCTTTTAGGATTACCGGGCAATCTGACGGAAGTCACCGGCGCACGCCACCCCTGTGTATTGGGCGTGGTATATCCGGCATAGAACATGGTGCAGACAAAAAAACAGGCTGCCATTTGGCAGCCTGTTTTTTAGGATAATGCTACTCAGGCAGAAAACGAAGAACCGCAACCGCAGGTGGATGTAGCATTCGGATTCTTGATCACAAACTGCGCGCCTTCCAGACCTTCCTGGTAGTCAATTTCGGCACCAGCCAGATATTGGTAGCTCATTGGATCAATCAACAGCGTCACGCCGTTCTTGACCATCGGCGTATCGTCTTCATTCATCACTTCATCAAAGGTAAAACCATACTGGAAACCGGAGCAGCCGCCACCAGTGACGAATACACGCAGTTTCAGGTCGGGGTTACCTTCTTCTTCGATCAGCTGTTTCACTTTATTGGCAGCATTGTCGGTAAAGACAAGCACACTGGGCATTTCAGTCATGGCATTCATTACTTACTCCTTAAAACTTGAAAAGTTCGTTCGTCATTATGGACAGGACCCACGCTTACGTCAATGACTACCCATTGGTCAAGGCAACAGACCGATTAGTTCCAGGCCCATGGTTTCAGGCAAACCAAACATGATGTTCATATTCTGCACAGCCTGACCAGACGCGCCCTTCACCAGATTATCTATCGCCGACAAAATTACCAGCGTATTGCCGCCCTGCGGGCGATGCAGCGCAATACGACAGGTATTGGCGCCACGCACCGATCGGGTTTCTGGATGCGAGCCAAAGGGCAGCACATCCACGAACGGCTCGTCCTGATAACGCTGTTCAAACAGCGCCTGCAGATCGGAGTCGCCGGTCAAGCGCG
This sequence comes from Sulfuriferula sp., assembly GCA_031371965.1. Taxonomy (GTDB): domain Bacteria; phylum Pseudomonadota; class Gammaproteobacteria; order Burkholderiales; family Sulfuriferulaceae; genus Sulfuriferula. The sequence continues at coordinate 4,112 of JANMKH010000525.1, read as the reverse complement.
CATACAGCGTAGCATGAATGCCACGAATCAGCGGCGTGAGATGCGGCACAAAAGTCAGACCTACCGGTTTGCCGGCATAACGAGCCAATCCCTGGCTAATTTCTGGTAAATGGCGATGCCCAGAAGCAGCATAAGCCTTGAAATTATCACCTGTCTCAGCAAACAGTGTTCCTACTTCAGCTTTACGACCGGCTCCACTCACCCCGGATTTGGCATCTGCAATCAGGTAGCTTTCATCCACCATACCTGCTTCCAGCAATGGCAAAAATCCCAGCTGAACCGCCGTTGGATAACAACCGGGATTCGCAATCAGCTGCGCAGTCTTGATGTGCTCGCGATTTACCTCGGGCAAGCCATACACTGCCTGCGCCACCAGATCAGGGCAGGCATGCTCCATGCCATACCATTTTTGCCAAACCCCGAGATCCTGAATGCGGAAATCTGCTGCAAGGTCAATAACTCTCACACCGGCCGTCAGCAATTCACGCGCCTGCTGCATGGCAATACCGTTAGGTGTGGCGAAAAATACCACGTCGCACTTGTCCAGCCCGGCATCTTGCGGGTCACAAAACCTCAAATCAATATGACCGCGCAAATTGGGGAACATATCCGCAACCGGCATCCCGGCTTCCTTGCGCGACGTAATCGCCACAATCTCTGCCTGCGGATGACGCGCCAGCAGGCGTAATAACTCCACGCCCGTGTAGCCGGTGCCGCCAACGATACCCACTTTGACCATCTGATTTCCCCTCTACCGTAGGTTTCTAATGATACCGCGAACGCACAATGAAAAAAGCCGCCCAATGAGGGCGGCTTTTTCTGTGCTCCGAACGCTTAACGCTTGGAGAACTGCTTGGCCCTACGAGCTTTACGAAGACCGACTTTCTTACGTTCCACTTCGCGCGCATCACGCGTCACCAAACCAGCCTTCTTGAGTGCAGGTTTGAGTTCCGCATCAAACTCGATCAAAGCGCGCGTAATACCATGACGGACTGCTCCGGCTTGACCAGATTCGCCACCGCCGTGCACGTTTACCATGATATCAAAAGTGGCTGAATTGTTAGTCAGCTCCAACGGTTGACGCACCACCATACGACCGGTTTCGCGCGAAAAATATTCGTCAACAGGCTTGTCATTCACAACGATATTGCCCTTGCCAGGCTTGATGAACACCCGTGCCACTGAACTCTTGCGGCGGCCGGTGCCGTAATAATAATTTCCGATCATCGCTTATCCTCTGATTTCCATCGCTTTGGGTTGCTGCGCAGCGTGGGGATGCTCACCACCGGCATAGCACTTGAGCTTCTTGATCATGGCATAGCCCAACGGGCCTTTAGGCAACATGCCTTTAACCGCCTTTTCCAGCGCACGGCCAGGAAAACGCGCCTGCATCTTGGCAAAAGTGGTTTCACGAATACCGCCAGGATAGCCGGTATGACGATAGTACTTCTTGTCTTCTGCCTTGTTGCCGGTTACCTTCAGTTTGTCCACGTTCACGACCACGATAAAATCGCCGGTATCCACATGGGGGGTAAATATGGGCTTGTGCTTGCCACGTAGACGATACGCAACTTCGGCCGCCACATGGCCGAGCACTTTGTCCGTGGCATCAACCACGAACCATTCACGCACAACTTCGTGCGCTTTAGCGGAAAAGGTTTTCATTCGAAACCCCTGAGAATCTGGATGAGGAAAGCCGCGCATTTTACGGCCATCTAGAGAGACTGTCAAACCACTGTTAGAATCCGGTCTTTAAATTCACGTCAAATTCCATGAACTGGCTGGCCACAAATCTGATTAGCTCCTTGCTACTCCCGCCGCTGAACCTTATTTTGCTAGGTTTCGCAGGCTTCGTTTTATTACGGCGTCGACCAACTCTGGCCCGCGCCCTGATATTTGTATCGCTTGTATTTCTGGGTATCTTATCCATGCCCGCAGTAGGAAATCGCCTGCTGGCGCAACTGGAACCCTATCCCGCCCTGAATCCGGCGCACCTGCCGCAGGCAGACGCCATCGTCATCCTGGGCGCTGGCACCTACTTTGACGCGCCCGAGTATGGTGGCGACACGGTTGACTCCCTGGCGCTGGAACGGTTGCGTTATGGCGCCCGTTTGGCGCGCCTCACGGGCTTACCCATTCTGGTAACCGGGGGCAAACCTGCTGGCGGCAAACCCCAGGCGACACTTATGCAAACCTCGCTGGTTCAAGACTTCCACGCACCTGCCCGCTGGGAGGAATCGCATTCCAACACAACCTGGGAAAATGCTCGCAACAGCTACGCGTTACTTGCGCCCACCGACATACGCCGCATATTTCTGGTCACCCATGCCTGGCATTTACCGCGTGCCGTTTACTCGTTTGAAAAAGCGGGCTTTCGCGTCATCCCTGCCGGTACCGGTTTTACGCTGGCAAACAAAATCCGCATCATGGATTTTATCCCCCAACCACGCGGCCTGCAGGCCAGTTATTATGCGATGCACGAAGCTATCGGGCTTATCTGGTATCGGCTAAAAGGCTAAAATCACATCTCGCCAGCACAGGAGTTACACATGCAAGCACGTATCAAATGGGTAGAAAATGTTGCATTTCTGGGTGAGACCGGCAGTGGTCATGCAGTATTAATGGATGGCGCTCCAGAGGGCGGCGGCCGCAACCTGGGACCGCGCCCGATGGAATTGGTGCTCATCGGCACCGGCGGTTGCACTGCTTACGATGTGGTACACATCCTGAAAAAATCACGTGCCGAGATTAGCGATTGCGTGGCCGAAATTCAGGCGGAACGCGCTGACGAAGACCCCAAGGTATTCACCAAAATCCACTTTCATTTCATCGTTACCGGCAAAAATCTCAAGCCGGAACAGGTCGAACGCGCAATCCATTTATCCGCAGAAAAGTATTGCTCGGCCTCGATCATGCTCGGCAAAACTGCCGCGATCACCCACGATTTCGAGATACGGGAAACCTAGTCGAACGAGGCCCGCTTCGCGCTCCCGCACCCGGCGCTCCGCGCCCACCGAGTCGCTGCTCGCCCTCGATCATGCTCGGCAAAACTGCCACGATCAGCCACGATTTCGAGATACGGGAGACCTAAGCAAGCGCGCCTATGACGGCGACTACACCGGGTAACAACGCACCGAGTAATAGATATCCTGCTCAATTGATTGCAGTAGCCGGTCGATATTCGGATGCTTGCCAGGGTGCGCACGCGCGTCTTCGGTGTGCTCGGCAAATAGCGCCAGGGCTTCCTCGGCGGCTTTGGGGCCGACCCCGCCCCATTTGAGCGCGACATGGTAATAGACGCGGAACGAGCCGCTGCTGCCCGGTTTGTTTTCAATCACTGCCGCGACTTCGCCGTCTTCGCCGAACAGTTTCATCAAACCGAAGGCATCCACGTTTTCCAACTTTTCCAGGTTTTCTGCAAAATTCGTCATCACTTCTTTCCCAGGCGCAAAGGCGGGGATTATACCCAGTAAGCGGTTTTCGTCATGACTTTCGAAGCGAATTTCATGGCCGCCTTGACCGGCGCAGGCAGTTCCTGCGCCCCATACGCCACAGCAGTCTCGGCATGGTGTGCCTCGTCTGCCTGCATCTGCTCGACTACCGCACGGCTTTTGGCATCAGCTTCCGGCAACGTTTCCAGATGGCCGCCCAGATGCGCTTCGACCTGGCGCTCGGTTTCAGCCAGAAAGCCAAGGCTCCACTTGTCGCCCAACGCTCCCGCTGCCATACCCAGCGCAAGCGAGCTGGCGTACCACACTGGGTTCAACAGGCTCTTGCGCCCGCCCAGCGCGTGAATGCGCGATTCGCACCAAGCCAGGTGCTCGGTTTCCTCGCGCGCAGCGTGTTCCAGCGCCGTCCTGGCCGCCGGGTCGCGTGCGGTCAGCGCCTGCCCCTGGTACAGTGCCTGCGCGCACACTTCCCCGACGTGGTTCACCCGCATCAGACCTGCCGCGTGTTTTTTGTCCGCCGCCGCCAGTTCCGGTTCGCTCAAATCGCGGCCCGGTAACGGACGCGCACTCTGCGCCGGAACAAGCAGAGTACGCAGACCTTTGTCGAATTCAATAATCAGTTTATCCAGCGTCATGTCCATAGCACCTCTACAGAATATTGAC
>JANMKH010000524.1:0-2242 GCA_031371965.1 Sulfuriferula sp. | reverse complement strand
TTCTGGCAGGCACCTGGGTCGGTACCTTGATTTACAAAAAGAATCTGGAGGGATGACATGACACCTGTGGCGGAATGCCTGTCGGCATTTATTTTTGGCACCACCGTGGGGCTGCTGGTGCAGCGCTCGCGTTATTGCAATGTAGCAGCCCTGCGCGACGCCATGCTGTTCAAGACCTATCGCAATACCAAAGCCATGCTGGTGGCGATGATGATCATGACGCTGGGGTTTACCGCGTTCATCACCATCGGGGCAGGTAAACCCATGCAATTCGACGTGGGGTTGAACACCTTTATTGGATTGTTTCTATTCGGCCTTGGCATGGTGCTGGCCGGTGCCTGTACGGTGTCCACCTGGGTCAAGGCTGGTGAAGGCAATATCGGCGCAATCTGGGCGCTGTTGTTTACCTTTATCGGCATGTTCCTGTTTTCACTGTTCTGGTCCTTCGATTTCTGGCCACCTGCGCCGCAGACCATGACCGGTACGCCCAACCTGGCCGGGCTACAGTTCGGATTCGCCAATGCGGCAACTCTGCAAAGCAGTACCGGTATTCCAGCCATCGTATTCGGCGCGTTGCAGACACTGGTCCTGTTCGGCATCTATCGTGCGATTTTGAAGCGGGAACGTGCGGAGGCTCCGGTACCTGAGCCCCAGGCCGCGTCCATAGAAGCGTCAGCATGCGATGCCTGGGCTGATTCTCCCACCGAACCTGCCGTGCAAGGCGCCTTGGCGAGAGCCGAGGCAAGCCAGCCGGCATAACCAAATCACCAAGCATAAAGGAGCGAATAATGGGATTTTTCAGCAAAAAAACCGAGGCTGTGCCTGATGCAGGCCAAATGACGCAGGCGGTATTGCCGGACGGTACACAGCATCTTATCAAGCAGCAAATCAACTGCCTGGGTGACTCCTGCCCGCGCCCCCAGCTGATGACAAAAAAGGCGCTCTCCACAGCGATGCCCGGCGATGTCATCGAAGTCCTGATTGACAACGCCACCTCCATGGAAGCTATTCCTCCCATGATGAAAGATCTGCGTAGCTCGCACCTTGCCACCGTGAGAGCGGACAGGTGCTGGCATGTCTATGTGCGTAAAGATTGAGGAGACGACAATGCGTTTCGCAAAATTACAAATGGTCGTGTTCTCGACATTGTCGGCGGCAATCAGCATCGGTGGCCTGGCTTATATCTTCATGGATCCACCCGCTTATCTTCATGCTACCCGGCAAGGTGTGCCCTATTTCACCCCTCCGGTCATCAATCCCGCCGACGGCAAAGCGCTGGATTTGAATATGCTGGTCAGGCATTACCAGGGAAAGGACAAATCATGACTCTGGATTTTGCAACCATTCTGCAAATCATCATGTTCGTGGTGGCTTTCTATATCACCTATGTCTGCCTTATCAAGGATGTTTTCTGAGAGGTTCGCGATGAAGAAAGAAATCCTGATTTTCTGGCTGGCGGCCCTGGCTCTCGCTTTCGGTCTGTCGGCATTGCTGTTCCACTACGCCGCACTGGCGCCTGGCGCGCTCGCCAGATCGCGTACGCCGCAGCCGATGGAAAGCATGCCGGACGTCAATTTGGGCAATGCCTATGGCACGGTATCGGTTACCGATCTGGTCGGCTACTACATCGAACATCCGCCCGCGCCGAAAGGCACCACTGCCGCAGACGACGGCGGGCACCGGTTTGGCGGTTGCTGAATAGCTCGCCATGCGCGGATTTTCCCCGATCCTTGTCACCATGCTGTGGATGGTGCTGGCCGGGAATAGCCAGGCGTCGGAGGCTGCCTTCGGCTACACCGATCATGCCTCGAATCTGATCGGCAGCGTGACGGTCGTGGATGCGCGCGCCGAGGATGCCTGCATGCGTTACACCGTGCGCGGCGCCCACTGCCTTCCCGCTGCCGGTTTTCTGGGTCCGCACGGACGGCTCGCGAGTTTTCGCGAAATCTATTGGCTTTTGGGAACCGCCGGGCTGTCGGAGCAGGCCCATGTACTGGTCGTGGGCGATGACCCAACTGAACGTGATTTCGTGGCAGGCATGCTGTATCTGTGTGGGCAAAGAAAAGTATCCATCCTGACTATCCCCATCGCACGCGGCGCTGGTCTGGAACAGGCTCAAATGGGCCCGGAACGGCCGAGGGGTCCCGCTAGCCTGATGCGATGAGCCTTGGTGACGAGAAGTACCTTGCACTGACCACCTACAAGCGTGACGGGACCCCGGTCACCACCCCGGTATGGGCAG
>JANMKH010000444.1:0-14087 GCA_031371965.1 Sulfuriferula sp. | reverse complement strand
TGAATGTGGCGTTGCGACAGTTGCTGGATTTGTATGTCTGCCTGCGTCCGGTACGTTATTTTGATGGCGTACCCAGTCCGGTGAAAGCACCGGAAAAAGTGGATATGGTTATTTTCCGCGAAAATACCGAGGATATATACGCTGGGGTGGAGTGGGAGGCTGGCTCGGATGAGGTAAAAAAAATCATCGCGTTCCTGCAAAATGAAATGGGCGTGAAGAAAATCCGTTTTCCTGAAACTTCTGCTATCGGCATCAAGCCGGTTTCCGTGCAGGGCAGCGAGCGCCTGATCCGCAGGGCAATTCAATATGCCATCGATAATGGCCGCAAATCCGTTACCCTGGTGCATAAGGGTAATATCATGAAGTTCACCGAGGGTGGCTTCAAAAAATGGGGCTATGAGCTGGCCAAGCGTGAATTTGGCGCGGTAGAGATTGATGGCGGGCCATGGTGCAAGTTGCCCAATGGTATCGTTATCAAGGATGTGATAGCCGACGCATTTTTGCAACAGATTCTATTGCGGCCGGATGAATACGATGTGATTGCAACGCTGAATCTGAACGGTGATTACATCTCGGACGCGCTCGCGGCAGAAGTGGGGGGCATTGGTATTGCGCCGGGTGCCAATTTGTCCGATTCAGTCGCCATGTTTGAGGCTACGCATGGCACTGCACCCAAGTATGCGGGCAAAGATTATGTCAACCCGGGCTCCATTATTCTTTCCGCAGAGATGATGCTACGTCACATGGGCTGGCTGGAAGCCGCTGATATCCTCATTGCGAGTATGCAGCAGACAATTGCTGCTAAAACCGTAACCTATGATTTTGCGCGCCTGATGGACGGTGCGACGCAGGTGTCGTGTTCGGCATTTGGCGAAGCGATGATTTCGCATATGTGAGTTTACTCAGGCCCGGCATATTCAGTGCGAACATGCTCGGGTTTGGGCGGTAGTTCGATGCCACTGCCGCGCAGTAAACTGATCAATTCATCGGCAATTTCACCGAGTTCATCGCGCATCGCCTCCAAGCCCTCCAGCAACTGTGCGGATTCGGTCGGCAACATGCTGATCTGAGCCATCTGTTTATCGAGTGCAGAAATGTTCATGATCACCCCCTATTTGGTATCAGGCTGATGTGCGCCCGGCTCCCAGGCATGGGGTGGTTGCCGGAAATTATTTTCTGCATCGTAATGCGCTTCGTTCAACAGGTAGGCAAAATTCAATAGCGCGGTATGCGCATCCTCGGCATGCTGAATGACGGTTTTGGCGAGTTCTCGCGCCTGTTTCTGAGTCAAGTCCAGAAGCAGGGATCCATCCGGTTGAAGTTGGGTGTGCATATCCATTTCCTTCATAAGACTGTGGTAGATGCTTTAATCTAGCACAGCCTTTTTGAAAAGCCAGAATACAAAATCCAGGACGAAAAAAAACGCGGAACCAGATTCCGCGTTTTTAAGTAATCGGTGAGCCGATTTATGCAGGCTGAATGTTCGATGCCTGTTTGCCTTTCGGGCCTTGGGAGACCTCGAATTGGACTTTTTGACCTTCCTTCAGGGTTTTGAAGCCACCCATGTTGATGGCGGAGAAGTGAGCGAAAAGATCTTCGCTACCATCATCCGGGGTAATGAACCCAAAGCCTTTAGAATCATTGAACCACTTTACTGTGCCAGTTGCCATTGCTACATCCTTGATAAAAACAGGCCAAAACGGCCAGGGGCTGTTTGAAAATCAAGATCGCACAACGGCATTACCAGACTTGCAGGAACCTTGACGCCAAACTCCAGATTGCTTTTTACGCCTGACTAGTTGATTTGGCAAGTGTCTGGCAAATCTTTTTTTAATGGATAACACTTGAAAATTTCGCTCCAGTCGTCAAAATGGTTCCTGACTATCCGGAAACTATCCAGCGCCATGGCAACCAAGCACCGCGATGACACCGTTCTGGAAGCAAGCGAAACAAAACTCAAGCCGCCGCCTTTATATAAGGTAATGTTGTTGAATGACGACTACACGCCAATGGATTTTGTGGTTCTTGTGATTCAGAACTTTTTTTACAAGAGCCGTGAACAGGCTACGCAAATCATGCTCAAAGTACATAGGGACGGCATGGGAGTGTGTGGCGTATTTCCCCGCGATGTTGCGGCAACCAAGGTAGAGCAAGTGGTCGGGTTCGCCCGCCAGCACCAGCATCCGCTGCAATGCGTGATGGAGGAAAATTAGATGATTGCGCAGGAATTGGAAGTTAGTTTGCATATGGCGTTCATGGAGGCGAGACAAAAGCGCCATGAATTCATTACGGTCGAGCATTTGTTGCTGGCGATGCTGGATAATCCATCCGCTGCAGAGGTGCTGCGCGCATGCGCCACCAACACGGATGAACTGCGCCGTGGACTGGCTGATTTCATCACCGAACATACGCCTACTGTCACCGGGAGCGAGGAAGTAGATACCCAACCTACACTCGGATTCCAGCGCGTCATTCAACGTGCCATCTTGCATGTGCAGTCCTCGGGTAAAAAAGAGGTAACCGGCGCAAATGTGCTGGTAGCCATTTTTGGCGAGAAAGATTCACACGCAGTGTATTTTCTGAATCAGCAAGGCGTGTCGCGCCTGGATGTGGTGAATTTCATCTCCCATGGCGTGAGCAAAGTCCCGCAGGGCAGCACCGCGCGTCCGGAAGCAACTCCTGAGGCAGGTGAGGAAGCTGCGCCCGCTACGGCGCTGGAAACCTATACGCAAAATCTTAATGTGCAAGCGCTGGCAGGCAAAATTGATCCGCTCATTGGGCGTGCGATGGAACTGGAGCGGGTCATCCAGACATTGTGTCGTCGGCGCAAGAATAATCCGTTGCTGGTAGGAGAAGCCGGGGTGGGTAAAACCGCCATCGCAGAAGGTTTGGCGCGGCGTATCGTCGAAGGTGTGGTACCGGATATTTTATCGGATAGCACGGTGTATTCGCTGGACATGGGCGCATTGCTGGCTGGTACCAAATACCGTGGTGATTTTGAGCAACGCCTGAAAGCCGTGTTGAAACAGCTGTACGAAAACCCTCAGGCAATTTTGTTTATTGACGAAATTCATACACTGATTGGTGCGGGTGCGGCTTCGGGAGGCACTTTGGATGCTTCCAATCTGCTTAAACCGGCGCTTTCATCTGGTCAACTCAAATGCATCGGTGCGACCACTTACAATGAGTATCGCGGTATTTTTGAAAAAGACCATGCCTTGTCACGGCGTTTTCAGAAAATCGATGTGAATGAGCCCTCGGTCGAGGAGACAGTGGAGATTTTGCGTGGCCTCAAGTCACGTTTCGAAGCTCACCATGGCATCAAGTACACGGCTTCAGCGCTCACCACTGCAGCAGAACTGTCGGCACGCTACATTAATGATCGGCACTTGCCGGACAAGGCAATCGATGTGATCGACGAGGCAGGCGCTGCGCAGCGCATTTTGCCCAAATCACGCCAGAAGAAAATTATCAGCAAGCGCGAGATCGAAGAAATCGTCGCCAAGATTGCACGGATCCCATCCAAGAATGTGACCAGCGATGACCGCGATGCGCTGAAAAATCTCGATCGAGACCTCAAGGCGGTGGTATTTGGCCAGGATAAAGCAATCGATTCACTGGCAGCCGCGATCAAGATGGCCCGCAGTGGTTTGGGTAATCCACAGAAACCCATCGGTTCTTTCCTGTTTTCTGGCCCCACCGGCGTGGGCAAGACAGAAGTGGCGCGCCAGCTTGCCTACACCATGGGCATTGAACTGATTCGTTTCGATATGTCCGAGTACATGGAACGTCATGCTGTGTCGCGATTGATTGGCGCTCCTCCGGGGTATGTCGGTTTTGATCAGGGCGGCCTGTTGACTGAGGCGATTACCAAACACCCCTACGCAGTTCTACTGCTGGATGAAATTGAAAAAGCGCATCCGGACGTATTCAACGTGCTGTTGCAAGTCATGGATCACGGGACGCTAACCGACAACAATGGACGCAAGGCGGATTTTCGCAACGTGGTGGTTATCATGACCACCAATGCGGGTGCGGAGTCGCTCAATAAGTCTGGTATCGGCTTCACACTTGGTAAGCAGACCGGTGACGAAATGGCAGACATCAAGCGTGCCTTTACCCCGGAATTCAGGAACCGGTTGGACGCGATGATCTCGTTTGCACCGTTGTCCCAGGAAGTTATCCTGCGCGTGGTAGACAAATTCCTGATGCAGCTGGAAGACCAGTTGCACGAGAAAAAAGTCGAGGCGACATTTACGGATGCACTCAAGGCGCTTCTCGGTAAACGTGGTTTTGACCCATTGATGGGCGCGCGCCCTATGGCCAGGTTGATTCAGGATGAAATACGCCGGGCACTCGCAGATGAATTGCTATTTGGCCGGTTGGCCAATGGTGGGAATGTGATAGTCGACGTGGATGAATCCGGCACCATCAAACTGGTATTTGATGAGGAAAGCGTAACGGTCTGAATGTTGCCTGCATTCAAGTAACGCTGTGGCTGACTTCTGCAGAGAAGTCAGCTTTTTTTTTACCATGGCTATTTCGTAATTCGATTGGTCTATTGTTGGCGCCTGCGAGGCAACCGATAATATGCATCATGACACGGGGTTATGGCATGATCGCTAATATAGTAATTTAGGGAGAAAACTCGGATGAAATCGTATCCACTCATGAATAAGATCTCATTGGTGCTGTTGTTGGCTGTTACGCTCGCGGGTTGCAGCAAGCAAGAAAAGACGTCTTCAGCCATAGCCAGTGTGAATGGAACGGCCATTACAAGCGCACAACTCGACCAGGCTTTATCGCGCTTGAGTCTGGCGGCGCAGAATTTGACGCCACAAGCAAAAAGTCAGGTGGTACAGGCACTTGTGGACCAGCAGCTTTTGGTGCAGGCAGCCACAGCGCAAAAACTGGATCAGGATCCTGCCGTGCAGCAATTGCTGCAGGCTGCGCATGATCAAGTCTTGTCCCAGGCCTATTTGCAGCATGCAGGGCAGGCCGTCGCAAAACCAAGTGAAGCTGACATCAGTGCCTACTACAACCAGCATCCGGAGTTGTTCAGTCAGCGCCGTATCTATAATTTGCAGGAACTGGCTATCGCCGCCCCCAAGGACAGGATTGCCGAACTCAACTCGCGTCTTGAGAGCAGTCATGATCTGGGTGAATTTGTGACTTGGTTGCGCACTCAGAATATTCCATTCCGCACAGGGAGCGAAGTCAAAGCGGCAGAACAATTACCAATGAATATCGTGCCACGTATGCAGACCATGCAGAATGGACAGTTATTGGCATTGCCGTCTGCAAACGGGATAACGGTATTGCAGATAGCCTCTATACAATCTGAACCGATTACCCTGGACAAGGCTCATACGTTAATAGAGCGTTATCTGACTGCCGCCAAACAGCGCGATGTTGCTACCACTGACATCAAAAAACTACGCGATGCAGCAAAAATTGAATACATGGGCGAATTTTCCAACCTTGGAAAAACGGCTCAGAGCAAGTCCGAAAACAGCAACGCCGGGTTACCGGAAATAAAATAAAGACCAATCGGGAATTACTATGATTCTAGTAACCGGCGGCGCCGGTTTTATCGGCGCCAACTTCGTATTGGACTGGCTGGCGGGTTGTGACGAGCCAGTCATCAACCTCGATAAACTCACCTACGCAGGCAACCTGAACAACCTCTCCGATGTGGAGGGCGACGCCCGCCATCTCTTCGTACCAGGCGATATTGGCGACCGCACCCTGGTCGCAGGTATTTTGACTAAACATCGCCCGCGTGCCGTGATCAACTTCGCTGCCGAAAGCCACGTCGACCGTTCCATTCACGGCCCCGAAGATTTTATCCAGACCAATGTAGTCGGAACTTTTCATTTCCTGGAAGAAATCCGCGCTTACTGGAATGCAATGCAGGAGAAGGATAAGACTGAATTCCGCTTCCTGCATGTTTCCACCGACGAGGTATACGGTTCCCTCGGCCCGGATGATGCCGCGTTTACCGAAACTACTGCCTACGCACCCAACAGCCCATACTCAGCCTCCAAGGCTGCCTCAGACCACCTGGTGCGCGCCTACCATCACACCTATGGCCTGCCGGTGCTTACTACCAACTGCTCCAACAACTACGGCCCTTACCAGTTCCCGGAAAAGCTCATCCCGCTGGTGATGATGAACGCCGTGGCCGGCAAGCCTCTGCCGATATACGGCGATGGACTGAACGTACGCGATTGGCTCTATGTCGGCGACCACTGCAGCGCCATCCGCGCCGTGCTGTCTGCGGGCCAGGCAGGCGAGGTATATAACATTGGCGGCCGCAACGAAAAGACCAATATCGAGGTGGTCAAGACTGTCTGCACCATGCTCGACGCGCTCCACCCGGCTTCACCCGTGACTCCACACGAAAAACTCATTACTTACGTCAAGGACCGTGCCGGTCATGATCGTCGCTACGCCATTGACGCGCGCAAAATCGAGCGCGAACTGGACTGGCGTCCGCGAGAAACGTTTGAGACCGGAATTCGCAAAACCGTTGCCTGGTACCTGGCCAACCCGGACTGGGTAGCCAATGTCGCCACTGGCGAATACCGTCACTGGGTTGAAAAACAGTATGGGAGCCAGGCATGAGCGCGCGCAAGGGTATTATTCTGGCCGGCGGCTCGGGTACCCGGCTGTATCCCGTGACCCAGGCAGTATCCAAGCAACTGCTGCCGGTGTACGACAAGCCCATGATCTACTACCCGCTCACCACGCTGATGCTGGCAGGAATCCGGGACATCCTCATCATCTCAACCCCACAGGACACACCGCGCTTCGAGCAGTTGCTGGGTGACGGCAGCCAGTGGGGGATTCACCTGAGCTATGCCGTGCAGCCATCGCCTGATGGTCTGGCACAGGCCTTCATCATCGGCGCGGATTTCATTGGCGATGCGCCGAGTGCATTGGTGCTGGGCGACAATATCTTTTACGGCCATGAATTTTCCGGCGACTTGCGCACCGCTTCAGCTCGTCAGGAGGGTGCATCGGTGTTCGCCTACCCGGTGCATGATCCGGAACGCTATGGCGTGGTTGAATTCGACGCTCAAGGAAATGCCATCAGCCTGGAAGAAAAACCCACCCAACCCAAATCGCGCTACGCCGTCACCGGCCTGTATTTTTACGACAATCAGGTTGTCGACATTGCCCGCAAGCTCAAGCCGTCTCCGCGTGGCGAACTGGAGATTACCGACATTAATCGCCATTACCTCGAAATGGGGCAATTGCAGGTGGAAGTCATGGGGCGTGGCCATGCCTGGCTGGACACCGGTACCCATGAATCGCTGCTGGAGGCCTCGCTGTTCATACAGACCATCGAGAAACGCCAGGGGCTCAAAATATCCTGCCCGGAGGAAATCGCCTACCGAGAAGGCTATATTGATGCTGCACAAGTTACGCATCTGGCAGTACCTTTGCAGAAAAACGCTTACGGTCAATATCTATTGGCCATGCTCAACGAACGACTATTTTAACCATGAATATCATTCCTACTAAAATCCCCGATGTGCTTGTGCTCGAGCCCAAAGTATTTGGTGACGAGCGCGGTTTTTTTTACGAGAGTTACAATCGTCGAGCCATGACCGAAGCAGGTATCCCGGACGACTTTGTACAGGATAACCATTCGCGCTCAGCCAAAGGCGTACTGCGCGGCCTGCATTACCAGATTCAAAATACCCAGGGAAAGCTGGTACGCGTCATTAGTGGCAGCGTATATGACGTGGCGGTGGACTTGCGCAAATCCTCCCCCACGTTTGGGAAATGGGTGGGCGTGGAACTCTCTGCCGAGAACAAACGCATGGCCTGGATACCCAAAGGCTTCGCCCATGGCTTCGTGGTGACTTCCGACACTGCAGAATTTCTTTACAAAACCACTGACTACTGGGCGCCGCAGTTCGAACGCAGTCTGCTGTGGAATGACCCGGCGCTCGGCATCGCCTGGCTTCTGGAAGGCGAACCTACAATCGCCGCCAAAGACGCTGCCGGCCTGCCGCTGGTGCAGTGCGAGGTGTTTGCATGAACATCCTGCTCACCGGCGTTAACGGCCAGGTTGGTTGGGAATTGCGCCGCACCTTGGCGACTCTGGGTACGGTGAACGCGCCTACACGCAGCCAGCTCAATTTGACCGATGGGGAGGCACTGCGCAGCTTCATACGCACACTGCGCCCTGATCTGATCGTCAACCCGGCCGCGCATACCGCCGTGGACAAAGCAGAATCAGAGCCGGAACTGGCGCGTGCGGTGAATGCGATTGCCCCCGCCATCATGGCCGAAGAGGCCGCGAAACTCGGCGCGGCGATGATTCACTACTCTACCGACTATGTGTTCGACGGCCACAAGCCCGGCGCCTACACTGAGGACGACACCACCCATCCGCTAGGCGTTTATGGGCAGACCAAGCTCGAAGGCGAGGATGCTATCCGTGCTGCCGGCATCCCCTATCTCATCCTGCGCACTAGTTGGGTGTATGGTCTGCGCGGTGGTAATTTCCTGCTGACCATGCAGCGCCTGTTCAAGGAGCGTGAGCAGCTGCGTATTGTCGCTGATCAATACGGCGCGCCCACCTGGTCACGTATGATCGCCGAGGCTACGGCGCAGATACTGACGCAACAGCCATTTGCCCAAGACAAAGATGCATTGCAAGGGACTTATCATGTCACTAGCCGTGGCCGGGCAAGCTGGTATCAGTTCGCTCAGGCCATCCTTGACCACAGTATTCTGCCAGGTGTCAAGCGCCCTGAGCTGATCCCGATTCCGGGTACGGATTACCCCACCCCGGCTCAGCGCCCGACTAATTCTGTTCTGGCGGGGGACAAGTTATTGCGCAGCTTTGGTTTGACATTGCCTGATTGGGGTGTGGCGCTGGGGCTGTGCCTGGATCTGCCCGGAAGGACAAGCTGATGGATTCACTGAACTGATTGAGGAAACCGACCAACATGCGCATTCATCCTGTCATTCTGTCCGGCGGTTCCGGTACCCGGCTGTGGCCCTTGTCCCGTGCCGCGTTGCCCAAGCAGTTATTGCCGCTGGTGTCCGAACGCACCATGCTGCAGGAAACCGTACTGCGCCTTTCCGGTATTGCTGATGTCACGCCGCCCACGCTGGTATGTAACCACGAACACCGTTTCATGGTGGCCGAGCAGATGCGTGCGATTGATGTCGTGCCCGAGGCCATTTTTCTCGAGCCCGTCGGGCGCAATACAGCACCGGCGGCGGCAGTCGCTGCGCTCGCACTGATAGCGCAAGATGCCGAGGCGCTGATGCTGCTGTTGCCTGCCGATCACCTGATAGCCGATGTGGCCGCATTTGAACGCGCCGTTGCCCAGGCCGCGGATGCCGCTCAGGCTGGGCAGCTGGTGACTTTCGGTATCCTGCCGCAGGCGCCTGAAACCGGCTATGGCTATATTCAACGCGGCACAGCGAGCAGCCATTGGGACGGTGTATTTGCAGTTGAGCGTTTTGTTGAGAAACCCAGCCGTGAAATTGCGCAGGGCTATCTGCAATCGGGCGACTATTTCTGGAACAGCGGCATGTTCCTGTTCAAGGCTGCGGCGTTTATCAATGAATTGCGCGAGTACCGCCCGGATATTCTCGCCGCCAGTCAGGCGGCGCTGGACAACAGCCAGCGCGATCTGGATTTTGTCCGTCTGGATCCCCAGGCGTTTACGGCATGCCCTTCCGAATCCATCGATTACGCAGTCATGGAACGCACCAAAAATGCCGTGGTAGTACCCACCGACATTGGCTGGAGCGATATCGGCTCGTGGTCGGCGCTGTGGGAAGTCGGTGCCAAGGATAGTGCCGGCAATGTCATGCGCGGTGACGTCTACAGTGATGGCGCCAGCAACAATCTGATCCGTGCCGAGAGCCGCATGGTCGCAGTCATCGGCGTATCCGACCTGGTGATCGTGGAAACCAGTGATGCCATCATGGTGGCGCACAAAGACCGCGTGCAAGACGTCAAAAAAGTGGTCGAGCATCTGAAACAACACAATCGCACCGAGCACCTCAACCATACCCGTGTGTTTCGCCCGTGGGGTTGGTACGAGGGCATCGATGCGGGAGACCGTTTTCAGGTCAAGCGCATCATGGTCAAGCCGGGAGAGAAGTTATCATTGCAAATGCATCACCATCGTGCCGAGCACTGGATAGTCGTGAGCGGCACTGCGCGAGTGACGCGGAATGACGAAGTGTTGCTGCTCACCGAGAATCAGTCCACCTACATTCCATTGGGCAGCACGCACCGACTGGAGAATGCAGGCAAGATTGCATTGCACATGATCGAGGTACAGTCAGGTGCTTATCTCGGCGAAGACGATATCGTGCGCTTTGAGGACATTTACCAGCGCAGTTAGAAGTGCAGGCAACAAAAAAGCGGAGCATCAAGCTCCGCTTTTTTGTTGAGAGCCACCTGAACTTAGTAGGTCAGAGTTACCACATCGTCATCCATGGCTTGCTGGATGACGTAGGCGCCGCCCACGGTTTCTTCGATTTCGGGGATCAGGTCATCGCCCCACAGTTCAAGGGTAGGGGTGCACACTTTGAAATGCACGCCAGCTTCATGGGCATCCTTGATGAAGTCATACACGCTCTTGGGTGAGCCTTCCTTCACGAACAGTTTTTCAGCCACGCCTTTGATGGCCAGTTCGCCGGAACGAGCGGTCAAAATTACTTCCACTTCATATTCCATCGCAGCGGCAACCGTCGCCTGAAAGAAAGGCGCGCCCAGTTCAGAAGGGTTCGCAGGATCCGTGTTGACCAGCATAATCATCAATTTATCAGCCATACTTCAATCTCCAGATGCAAAATTAGGGGGTAGTCTCAAGTCAAGAATTGAGATTATAACAATAAAACAGAATACTTATGAACAGCTATTTAGCCGGTAAGCTTTGCCAATTGTTTTTGTAAACGGCCGATCACCGTGTCACGCCCAAGCAATTCAAGGGTGGCGTCGATGCTGGGCGTCTGTGTTACACCCGTGACCAGTACGCGAAGCGGCATGGCAATCCGGGGCATTTTCAGCCCCGAGCCAGCCACCACGGCCTTGAGGGTTTCCTGAATAGACTGGCGCTTCCAATCAACCAGCATGAAGTTGTTGGTCAGCGTAGTCAATGCAGGAATCGCTTCAGGCGACAGATGTTGTGCGAGCAGTTCCGAGGAAGGCTCTATATAGCGATAGAAAATCGTTGCTGCATCAGCAAGTTCAACCAGAGTGTTTACGCGTTCCTTTAATAGTTGAACTACTTCTGTAAGTGCAGGGCCATTCGCAAGGTTTCCGCCATCGCGTAACAGAAAAGGGGTAGTTAGCTCGGCCAGGCGAACATTGTCGGCGATTTTCAAGTATTGCTGATTGATCCACAGCAACTTTTCCGCATTGAACTTGGCTGGGGAACGGCTGATGGCTTCGAGATTGAACCATTCGACGAACTGCGCCATGGAAAACACCTCTTCGTCGCCGTGCGCCCAGCCCAGCCGCGCCAAGTAGTTGAGCAGCGCCTCGGGCAAGTAGCCGTCTTCCAGATATTGCATCACGCTTACCGCGCCGTGACGCTTGGACAAACGCTCGCCATCGGCACCCAGAATCATCGGCACATGCGCATATTGCGGCAGGCTGGCGCCGAGCGCCTTGAGGATATTGATCTGGCGCGGGGTGTTGTTGACGTGGTCGTCGCCACGGATGACCTGGGTAATATTCATGTCCCAGTCGTCCACCACCACGCAGAAATTATAGGTAGGCGTGCCATCGGGTCTGGCGATGACCAAGTCGTCCAGTTCGCTGTTGCTGATCTCGATGATGCCTTTGACCAGATCATTCCATGCAACCGAGCCATCCAGCGGGTTTTTGAAACGCACCACGGGCGCGACGCCAGTCGGAGGCGCAGGTAAATCTTTACCCGGCTCAGGGCGCCAGCGGCCGTCGTAGCGCGGTTTGAGTCCGGCTGCGCGTTGCTGCTCGCGCATGGTTTCAACTTCTTCCTTGCTGGCGTAACAATGGTAGGCGTGGCCGCTGGCCAGCATCAGTCCGATGACCTCTTTGTAGCGTGCCATGCGCTGCATCTGGTAGAACGGGCCTTCGTCATAATCCAGCCCAAGCCAGTCCATGCCTTGCAAAATGGCCTCGACGGATTCCGGCGTGGAGCGTTCCAGGTCGGTATCCTCGATGCGCAGGATAAAAGTGCCACCGTGCTTGCGGGCATACGCCCAGGAAAACAGCGCGGTGCGCGCGCCGCCAATGTGCAAATAACCAGTCGGGCTGGGAGCGAAGCGGGTACGAATCATGGGATGGGGCGGATAAGTAAAGTCATCATTTTACGCGAAACGGGATGCGGGCATCAGCCTGCCAATATGCTTTGGTACAGCGTCTGATATTGACGCGCGCTCGCCTCCCAGCTGAAGTCACGCGCCATGGCGTTCTTTTTCACCTGGCTCCATTGGCGCGGGCTATGGTAACAATCCAGTGCTCGACGTACCGCGGCGAGGAATGCTGCCGGAGTGGCTTCGTCAAACATGAAACCGGTGGCGCTGCCGTCTGCGAGCGTCATGCCGGTGGTATCGGTCACGGTATCGGCCAGGCCGCCGGTGCGGTGCACAACAGGCGGCGTGCCATAACGCTGGCTGTACATTTGATTCAGTCCGCAGGGCTCGAAGCGGGACGGCATGAGGAAAATATCTGCCCCGGCTTCAATGCGGTGCGCGAGGCCTTCGTCATAACCAATGACAACCCCCACCTGCGCCGGGTATTCCGCGGCAAGCTGGCGCAACCGGGTTTCCAGCAGGGCGTCGCCACTGCCCAGTACCATGATTTGTACGCCTGCTTCGATCAGTTGAGGCGCAATGGCCAGCAGCAAATCCTGGCCTTTCTGATGTGTCATGCGGCTGATGACCCCGAATAGGGGCGTTTCCTTGCTGCCAGTCAGTCCATGTTCTGCCTGTAACAGGCGTTTGACGGCTGCTTTTCCGGACATGCGGGCAGGGTGATAGTGGCGGCACAGGTGTGGGTCGATGGCCGGGTTCCAGTCGTCGGTATCAATGCCATTCACAATGCCCGTGAGTTGCGCGCGGCGATGGTGCAGCAGCCCTTGCATGCCGAAGCCGAGGGCGTCATGCTGGATTTCTTCAGCGTAGCTGGGGCTGACCGTGCTGAGGTGGTCAGCGTAGTACAGGCCGGCTTTGAGGAATGACAGGTTGCCATAGTATTCCAGCCCATCAATGCTGAAGCTGGCTGGCGGCAACCCCAGCTCGGTGAGGGTGTGCGGCGGAAAAATACCCTGATAGGCCAGGTTGTGGATGGTCATCAGCGTGGCTGCCGGGCGTGTGCTGCCGTGGTGCAGGTAGGCAGGAGCGAGACCGGTCTGCCAGTCGTTGCAGTGCACGATATCCACCGGCCAGCGCAACGGCGTGGCGGCACTGCCCAATAGCGCAGCCATCGCCGATAGCAGCCCAAAACGCAGGTAATTGTCTGGCCAGTCCTGGCCGGTGATGTCCTGGTAGGGGCCGCCATGGCGGTTGTAATAACCGGGGTGCTCGATCACGATCAACGGCATGGTGCTGTCCGGCATGATCGCACCATACAGACGCAGCGCACCGTGTACCGGGAGCTCAAGGCTGGCGAGCAGCGTTTTATCGGGTAGCGCGGCCAGCACTTTGGGATAACCCGGGATGAGCACGCGCACGTCCAGGCCCAGCTTGCGCAACGCGGCGGGCAGGGCGCCGCTGACGTCGGCCAAGCCACCGGTTTTGGCGAGCGGGTAAATTTCTGAAGTGGCAAAAAGAATATTCATTGATGGCCTTTATTGAATAATGCCGCCGCCCAGGCATACATCGCCGCCGTATAGCACCACAGACTGGCCTGGAGTGACCGCCCATTGCGGCGTGTCGAAATCCAGCACGCATCGGCCTGGCTCAAGCGCGTCGAAGCGGCAACTGGCATCGGCCTGCCGGTAGCGGGTCTTGGCCGCATAGGTAAGTGCCATATCGGGCGCGGAACCGGCTATCCAGTTGAGGTCTGCGGCGTGCAGCTGAGTGCTGAACAGCAGCGGGTGGTCGTGTCCCTG
>JANMKH010000430.1:0-4866 GCA_031371965.1 Sulfuriferula sp. | reverse complement strand
CGTTACGCGCTTGCACACACGCCTCGAGTGCGACACGGTTGGCGCAGGCGCCGGCCGCATTGCCCCAAGGGTGGCCCAAGGTACCGCCACCGAACTGCAGCACGGAGTCATCACCAAAGATGTTGACCAACGCCGGCATGTGCCAGACGTGGATACCGCCAGACGCCACTGCGAACACGCCGGGCATGGAGCCCCAGTCCTGATCGAAGAAGATACCGCGCGAGCGGTCTTCCGGCACAAACGATTCACGCAGCAAGTCGATCCAGCCCAGCGTTGCAGCACGGTCGCCTTCCAGCTTTCCCACCACGGTACCGGTGTGCAGGTGATCACCGCCCGACAGACGCAGAATCTTGGCGAGCACGCGGAAGTGAATACCGTGGTGCGGATTGCGGTCGACCACCGCATGCATGGCGCGGTGAACGTGCAGCAACATGCCGTTGTCACGACACCAGTTGGCCAGACCCGTGTTGGCGCAGAAGCCACCGGTGATGTAGTCATGCATGATGATCGGCGCGCCGATTTCCTTGGCGTACTCAGCACGCCTGTACATGTCTTCCGGGGTCGGTGCAGTAACGTTCAGGTAGTGACCCTTGCGCTCACCGGTTTCGTGCTCAGCCTTGAGGGTAGCCTCTTGCACGAAGTCAAAACGCTGACGCCAACGCATGAACGGCTGGCTGTTAATGTTTTCGTCGTCCTTGGTAAAGTCCAGACCACCGCGCAAGCACTCGTATACAGCGCGGCCGTAGTTCTTGGCTGACAGACCAAGCTTGGGCTTGATGGTGCAACCCAGCAACGGGCGACCATATTTGTTCATGATGTCGCGCTCGACCTGGATGCCCAGCGGTGGGCCACCACAGGTCTTGACGTAGGCAATCGGGAAGCGAATGTCTTCCAGACGCAGCGCACGAATCGCCTTGAAGCCGAACACATTACCCACCAGCGAGGTGAATACATTGACCACGGAACCCTCTTCGAACAGGTCGATTGGGTAGGCAACAAAGGCAAAGAAACAGGAGTCGTCGCCCGGTACGTCTTCGATGCGATAGGCGCGACCCTTGTAGTAATCCATGTCGGTCAGCAGGTCGGTCCACACCGTGGTCCAGGTGCCGGTCGACGACTCGGCCGCCACAGCAGCAGCAGCTTCTTCGCGATCAACGCCCGCTTGCGGGGTGATTTTGAAGCACGCCAGAATATCGGTGTCCAACGGCGCATACTCGGGCATCCAGTAGGTTTGTCGATATTCCTTTACACCCGCATTAAATTTTTTGACGCTCATCACACTCTCCTTTCGGCACAAAGCCACAATCAATGACAACGCTTTTTTCAACGCATTAAAACCGGCACCGGGCTGAACAATGACCAACCTGATTCAGTATCCTTGGCACTATAAACAAGTCGGCACATAATGTATAATGAATCTTTGTTATGGTATTCATACATTATTCTGTATAGATATTAACATGCTGAAGTATTTTATAGGATGCAGATGAACTTCACCCTACGGCAACTCCAATTATTTGAGGCCGTCGCGCGCCATAGCAGTTATACGCGCGCTGCCGCCGAATTGCACCTGACCCAACCGGCTGTATCGACGCAAGTCAAGCAGCTTGAAGAAATGGTCGGCACCCCCTTGTTTGAGCACATGGGCAGAAAAATTTTTTTGACCGAAGCGGGGCGTGAAATGTACGAGTTCAGCCGCAACATTGCGCAAAAATTCACCGACATTGGGGTTGCGTTGGATGAAATGAAAGGCGTACGGCGTGGCGCCTTGAATATCTCCATTGCCAGCACAGCGAAATATTTTGCGCCTTATTTGCTCGCCGCATTTTGTCGTGAACACCCGGGAATTACCGTCAGTCTAGATGTTACCAATCGCGAGGCGCTCCTGCGCCAACTGGCTGAAAACATCCCAGACATGGCCATCATGGGGGCGCCCCCGGAAGGGTTGGACCTGGTGGCGGAGTCTTTTATGCTCAACCCGCTGGTGGTCATCGCTCCGCCTAATCATGTCCTGGCCGGCAGTGAGCGCATTTCACTGGAGCGCTTGCTGCGCGAAAGTTTCATCGTGCGTGAGCGTGGTTCCGGCACGCGCAACGCCGTGGAACGCTTTCTCGAACAACGCAAGCTGAGCATAACCACAACGATGGAAATGAGCCGCAACGAGGCTATCAAGCACGCGGTCATGGCCGGGCTGGGGCTGGGTATTGTGTCCGTCCATACTTTGGAAATGGAACTCACGCTCAAACGCCTAGTCGTGCTCAATGTCGAAGGTTTTCCCATTATCAAGGACTGGTTTTTGGTGCATCGTCGTAGCAAGCGCTTTTCGGCCGCGGCAGCAGCCTTCAAGGACTTTATTCTGCAGGAAAGCAGTCGCATCATTAAAATCCCTCAAGCTGAAGTCGACGCGTAAACCTGGCCGCAGTGTCAGTGCGTCACATTCAGTCCTTGAATTTGACGAGGCGGCTGACCTGGATGTCGGATATGAAAATCACGCCGGTATGTTCGCTAAAAAACGGCGCAAATCCTTCCAGTATGGGCTGCACCAGCTCCTCTGATACAGCGGTGATGATCATGATCAACACTGAGTCTTCATTGAACATCACGTGCCCTTCATGAAAACCGTGGCTACCTTTTCCTGACAAATGATTGACGATGGTATAGCCGGTCACGCCCGCACGTTCCAGCAAATCGGTGGCAAACACCTGATGTTCGCCCTCCAGAATAATTTCGAGTTTTTTTAGCGTACTCAGATTCAGGTTATTCATGCTTCAATCACTCCCTGTGGGTTCGAGAACAAACGCGTCAGGCAAGTCTACTTGTTGCCATGCCCCGTGGTCATAAAGATGTACTGCGAAGGTTTCAGGATCGAGCACCAACATGCGTATCCAGCCATTCTGCACCAGGCGTTTGATGGTAACGACACCTTCTATCGCGCTGCGGGCGTGTTCAAATGGTGCTTCAATGAGCGTAATCAGTCGCAGCGGCTCATGATAAGGATGACCCTCCTTGAGTACGGTCTGCGCCGGCAAGCCGGTACGCAAATCGCTCAGATTACCGGTCATCACGCCAAAGCGGCCGGCGACATTGTGATACGCCTTGTTGCCACTGCCATAACGCTCATTGTCGACCGTAGAAAAATAATGCTCCATGTTGATCCATTGCCCTACCACGAGGGGACCGGTCAGGATGGACTCCAGCAAACGCCGCTTGGGATCGACGCGCCAGTCATAGGAATTCAGAAAGGCACGGCCTGCCAACCCGGCACGCTGGGTGAGTTGGCGCCGCCCTATGACGAAATAGGCATTTCGCGACAAGCCCCATTCCGGTCGTGCCTGTGACCAGTCGCTGGCATTGCGCCGCGCCAGGCGGCTTGATGCATTGGCATCCGGAGGTACGCCGATGTTGCTCGGAACGAGTGTCGCCATGCGCTCCTGTGCGCACAAACGGGACGCAGCCTTCAGCCCTTTGTGTAAACGGTCGAGGTAAATCAGGTGCGCGGGCGGAATCAGCTCGCGGTCCAGGATGGTGATTTCATCAGTGGTCGTATTATGCAACGCGGCCACAAAATGCACGTCGGCGGGGATATCCAGCCCCTGCTCGCGCAAGCGCCGCCGGACTTCCGACTTGTTGGCCATTTGCGCCATTGCACGCGCGTTAAAAATGCCTGAATTACCACCGCAGGCGCCGCAATCAAGCGCGGATTCATACGGATTATTCTCCGACGCACTGCCGTGCCCGACCAGCAACACAAATCGTGAAAAATGCTCAACCAATCCGATGGAGCGCAGCGCCTGCCCGAGCAAGTGCGCTTGTTCGTTACCAGTAAAGCCAATCCGCCCCAGGCGTTCGAATTGCAGCCGCGAAAATTGCCGATTGATGCGATAGGCGTCACGCAGCCGCGCAACAAAGGCGCTGCACGCTGCCATGTCCAGACCCAACTGATGTGCCAATTCATCGCTCGGCAACTCTTTTGTGAGCGCCGTTTCACGCAACTGACGCACCAAGTCGTCGGTAATGTGTTCGGGCGGCAAGCCCAATTCGTGTTCTACCGCTTTGACAATGACGGCACGCTGTACCGCGCGCAAGATGGAATCCGCCTGCTCACGGCCTAGCTTGTCCAGAAGCAGACGCGTCATCGGCTTGGCGGGAAACAGTTTGCGACGCCAACGATTGTATGCCAAGGGCGCAATCGTCTTGCCAATCATGTCGAAACCGAACAGCAGCCCGATGGCCTCCACCGTCGCAAACGGTGCTAACACGGAGTTTTTCAGTTCATGCAAAGCGTGTTCAAATACACCCACCACGGATTCGTCAACAGGACCGCTGGCGTTCATTTCCAGCACCAGGTTTTTAGGCGTGACCACAGCCGGACACAAATGCGTTTCGCTGCCCTTGCCAAGCTCCAGTATCCCTATTGGCACGCCAAAGAAACCTGCAATTCCATAGGTCTGATAATCACCTATGTGCTCAAGATGACGCCGGATGCGCTCGGAGCGGGTATCGATGCAAAACAACGCCTGGACAAACGGACGTTTGTCACGCGGTGTTGGCGGCGTGACATCAAGGTCGCGCAGCAATACCTGCATCGCTCGCGCCTCCATGGCGCGCAACCACAGCATGCCCTCGGCCTGCTCGAAAGCCTTGACCGTGTCGAGCAAACTGTCCAGCGCCTCGACTGATAACGACGTCAAGCGAAAAGTGGCTGACGCTCGCGTGCCCCAATCGAGCAGACGTTGCGCCAACAACATCGCCTCGTCAGCACGTTTATGCTCGACATAAGTGATAAACACGCGGCTGATATTTGACTGCTTGCCCCGCAGTATGGCGTCTTCCACCTTGGCTGCAAGTTGCGGCACCACTTCACCG
>JANMKH010000428.1:0-1842 GCA_031371965.1 Sulfuriferula sp. | reverse complement strand
GGCCTGGATGAATTTTTTCTCGGCCACGAGCGCGTGCGTGCACTGCGCTGGCTGGTCAAAACCACGTTGTTCTGGCGCAACCTGTCCGAGCCGCGTGCGCTGCGACTACGCCAGGCGCTGGAAGCGCTCGGTCCGATTTTCGTCAAATTCGGCCAGATGCTGTCCACCCGCCGCGACCTGATGCCGCCGGACATTGCCGACGAACTGGCGCGCCTGCAGGACCGTGTGCCGCCCTTCCCCGCCGAAGAGGTCCGCACTACGTTGCAGCGCGTCTACGGCAGGCCGGTGGAGCAGGTGTTCGCGCAATTCGAAGCCGAGCCAGTGGCGAGCGCCTCCATGGCGCAGGTACATTTTGCCGTATTGCAGGACGGCACCGAGGCCGCCGTCAAAGTACTGCGTCCCGGCATTGGCGCGGTGATCGAGCACGACCTCGGCCTGCTGGAAACCGGCGCCGTGCTGGTGGAAAAACTGTTCGCAGATGGCCCGCGCCTGCACCCGCGCGAAGTAGTGGGGGAGTTCCGAAAAACCCTCACCGACGAGCTCGACCTGATGCGCGAGGCCTCCAACTGCTCGCAGTTGCGGCGCAATTTCGAAGACTCCGGGCTGCTCATCGTGCCGGAAGTTTATTGGGATTATTGCGAGTCCGAGGTCATGGTGATGGAGCGCATGAAGGGCGTCCCCATCAGCCAGATCGACACGTTGCGCGCGATGGGCGTGGACATCCCAAAACTCGCTATGGCAGGGGTGGAAATCTTTTTCACCCAGGTATTTCGTGACGCTTTTTTCCATGCCGACATGCATCCCGGCAATATCCAGGTCAATGCCCGCGGACAATACATCGCGCTTGATTTCGGCATTATGGGCACACTCACCGAAGTCGATAAAAACTACCTAGCGCAAAACTTTCTGGCATTTTTCCAGCGCGACTATCGTGCCGTGGCACAGGCCCATGTGGACGCGGGCTGGACGCCGCCCGACACCCGCGTGGACGAATTCGAAGCCGCCATCCGCGCTGTGTGCGAGCCGGTATTCGACCGGCCATTGAAGGAAATCTCCTTCGGCAAGGTGCTGCTGCGGCTGTTCCAGACTTCGCGCCGTTTCAACATGGAAATCCAGCCGCAGCTGGTGCTGTTGCAAAAAACCCTGCTCAACATCGAGGGCCTGGGGCGCCAGCTCGACCCCGACCTGGATTTGTGGAAAACCGCCAAACCGTTTCTGGAACGCTGGATGAGCGAACAGATTGGCTGGCGCGGTGCGATCAAAGCGTTACGTCAGGAAGGGCCGCGCTGGGCCGTATTGCTGCCGCAACTGCCGCGGCTCGCACACGCCTATCTTTCGCGCGGTGATAGCTCTATCGAAGCGCTCTCGCACCAACTGGCCAAGGTACAGATCCGTTTGGGCAATCTTCTGGCTGTTATCACGCTGCTGCTTGTTATTTTGGTCGCTCTGGTCGGATATATCCTGTTCTCGAATTAAGCTGAGCGCGGAATAACACCATGCTGATCTGGTTTGTAATGCTGTACCTACTCATCTCCATCGGCATCGGCCTATACGCCGCAACCCGCGTGCATAGCGCCAAGGACTATGCCGTCGCCGGGCGCTCGCTGCCGCTGTACATCGTCACCGCTACCGTGTTTGCCACCTGGTTCGGCTCGGAAACGGTGCTCGGCACCTCCGCCACCTTCCTGCAGAATGGCCTCAGAGGCATCGTCGCCGACCCGTTCGGCGCCAGCCTATGTCTGGTGTTAGTCGGGCTGTTTTTTGCACGCAAGCTGTACCGCATGAACCTGCTCACCATCGGCGATTATTATCGCCAGCGTTATGGCCGGACGGTCGAACTGC
>JANMKH010000424.1:0-1801 GCA_031371965.1 Sulfuriferula sp. | reverse complement strand
TACCGATCAATCCCTGCGCATGTTTCTGGCCAGCCAGGGCGGGGGCAGAAAAGGTGACTTGTCACGCTTTATTGAAGAGGCAGTGCAAGCCCACATCCTGGAGCTGACAGCCGAGCAGGCCAAGTCCGTCAATGCGGACATAAGTGAAGCAGATTTAACCGCTATGGTCGATGAGGCTATTCAATGGGCGCGTAAGCGCTGACGCGGGTCGTTCTGGATACCAATATCCTGTTTAGCGCACTAATCTCGCCGCACGGTGCGCCAGATACGATCTATCGCGCTTGGCGTTCGGCGCGCTTTGCGGTGGTGACATCGCGAATGCAGCTCGACGAAATTCGGCGAGTCAGTCGCTATCCCAAGCTTCAGGCCGTTCTACAGCCCGCCAAAGTCGGCGTAATGGTCAACAATCTGCAACGCGCCGTAGTACTGGAACACCTGATCATCGAGGTCGAAGCTAATGATCCTGACGATGCGTTTTTACTGGCCATGGCCTTGGCGGGCGATGCAGACTACTTGGTGACGGGTGATCGTCGTGCTGGCTTGCTGCCACGAGGGCACATCGAACGTACCCGAATTGTCACGCCTGCGGTATTTTGTGCCGAGGTGCTGTAAGCGTGCAGGTTTTCAAGGATTTCAGCGAACGATCGGATAATCTGCTGTGCGCTGTTCTGGTGCTGGAAGACAGGCTTATTGTCAAAACGGTTATGCACCATTTTGAGGTGATTTAGGAGGTCGACATGCACACAGTGTATTTTGATGAGAACGATATTCTTGTTATACGCCTGTCTGACAAGCCCATCGTGCGCGAGGTATCGCAAGACTGGAATACGCATGTCAGTTATGCGGAAGACGGCAGTGCGGTTGAGGTGGTATTGCTGGATGCACGCGCCAACGGCGCTTATCCTTTCGAGATTAAGCACGCCCGAGCAGCTTGATTTATGAAGGATTCGGGTTGGAAACCTGTTGAAACTGGCGCCTTCGGGCGCCCTTTTTTTAAAATTCCAGTCTCACCCAATGATTGTTGGCATTGTTGCCAACCCACATGATGTGGGGTTAGAATTTATGTCATGGAGGCCAAGCTAATCTATCGTTACGAGCTGGACTATGACGATGGCGCAATGGTTCGCATGGTGGTCTGGGAGGTGCCGCATCCTGTTCCGCCCAGTGAACATCGGTACAAATATCGTCTGGTGTATGTCGAAGAAGGCCGCCGTGTAATTGGATTTGACAATGAGCGCGGCAAAGGCGACCACCGACATGTTGGCGATACCGAATCATTCTATCCGTTTGTTGACGTGCAGCGCCTGATAGCGGATTTCGTTGGGGTGGTTGAAGCAAGGAGAACATCATGCGCGTGATGACCATACGTATCGAGCGGGACACGCACGCAGCGCTTGCGAGTGCGGCTGAGCATTTTGCGCGTGCCTGGGGAAATGGGGCATATGCAGGGGAGTATCTTAGTTTTGAGTCCCCCGCCGCCTTGTTTCGCGTATTGACCCCGGTTCGTTGGGGGGTGCTCGAAGCCTTGCAAAAAACCGGCCCTTCCAGCCTGCGGGGGTTGGCACGATTGCTTGGGCGAGACGTTAAGGCTGTCCACCGTGATGTGGCAGTCCTGATTGAAAAAGGTTTGATCGAAAAGGATGCCTCCAGGCGTCTGCAGGTGCCTTTTTCACGTATCCATGCTGAGTTTGATTTGATGGGCAGGGCGGCCTGACCCCATAAGCTTAAGCTCAGGAACGGGCAGCTCAGGCTGCCCGTTGTTTATTGGTTGACGCACTGCAAAACGCCTCATAGAATGCTT
>JANMKH010000064.1:0-5313 GCA_031371965.1 Sulfuriferula sp. | reverse complement strand
TGCGGCAGGTAAATCAGCAGCGGTAAAGTGGCAAACGCGGGCAGCACCGCCCACACCAGCACCACCAGCAGGTAGCCGTCGCGGATTTTCAGTTCGCGGCGCAGGTGGCGGGTGGAGAGCCAGAGCAGCAATCCGGCGGCGAAGGTAATGAGAATGGCGTCGTCATACGCGCCGCGCGCCGCGTCATGGTAATAGAACGATACGCCCCACGGCACCAGCATGGTGAAGGCGAACAGCAACACCACGAGGCCGATGACGTTGAGGATGGGGAAAACGCGCAACACTTATATGAATCCGAAGCCGACCTGGAACAGCTTTTCCACCTTGGGAATCATGCGCTTGCTGGGCAAGAACAGGATAATGTGATCCTCGGCAGCAATTTGCGTGTCGTGATGCGCGATGATGACTTCTTCGCCCCGGATAATCGCGCCGACGGTAACGCCTTCTGGCCATTTCACTTCTTCGATGCGGCGATTCACCAGCTTGGAGGTTTTGCTATCGCCGTGCACCACCGCTTCGAGCGCTTCGGCGGCCCCCCGGCGCAGGCTGTGTACCACCGCCATGTCGCCGCGCCGCACGTGCGACAGCAGCGGCCCGATGGTGGCTTGCGCGGGCGACACGGCGATGTCGATTTCGCCGCCTTGCACCAGATCGACGTAGCTGGCGCGATTGATCAGTGCGATCACCTTGCGTGCGCCCATGCGCTTGGCCTGCAGCGAAGCCATGATATTGTCCTCATCGTCGTTGGTGAGCGCGCAAAATACGTCCATGTCGTCGATGTTTTCATCCCCGAGCAGGGTTTCGTCAGTCGCATCGCCCACCAGGATCAGGGTGTTGTGCAGCTCGGCGGCGAGCCGCGCGCCGTTATTTTTGTTGTGGTCGATGAGCTTGACCTGATAGTCGTTTTCCAGCGCAGCGGCGAGACGGCGACCGATATTACCGCCGCCAGCAATCATTACCCGGCTTACTTTTTTGTCGAGGCGACGCATTTCCTTCATCACGCTGCGGATGTTTTCGGTGGCCGCGATAAAAAATACTTCGTCGCCGGATTCAATTACCGTGTTGCCCTCTGGAATGATGGCGCGGTTGCCCCGGAAAATCGCCGCCACGCGTGCATCCAGCTTCGGCAAGTGTTTGCGTATGTCGCGCAATTCGTGCCCGACCAGCGGGCCGCCGTGATAGGCGCGCACCGCAACCAGGCGCACTTTGCCAGCGGCGAAATCCAGTACCTGCAATGCATCCGGATAGTCGATCAGGCGGCGCAGATAATTGGTGATTTCCTGTTCCGGGCTGATGGTGTAATCCACGCACAGATTTTCAGGCGAAAAGATTTGCGGATGCTTGAGATAATCGGCTGCGCGGATACGCGCAATCTTGGTGGGAATGTTAAATAGCGATTCAGCCAGTTTGCATGCCAGCATGTTGGTTTCATCACTCTGCGTCACCGCCACCAGCATGTCGGCGTCTTCTGCTCCCGCTGCGCGCAGCACCGAGGGGTGTGAAGCGGAACCCACCACGGTGCGCAGGTCGAGGCGGTCTTGCAGCAGGGCCAGTTTGTCCGCGTCGAGATCAACGATGGTCAGGTCGTTGGCTTCCGAGACCAGGTTTTCCGCCAGCGTGGCGCCGACCTGTCCGGCACCGAGAATGATGATTTTCAAAGACCGACCTTTTTGCCGGGCTTGATGCCGAGTTGTTTTAACTTCCGGTACAGATGGGTACGCTCCACCCCGGCATGCTCCGCAACGCGGCTCATGTTGCCTTCTTCCTGCGCAATCAGACGCTCGAAATAACTGCGCTCAAAAGCATCGCGCGCCTCGCGCAGTGGCAGCTCTATCGCGACTTCCACTGCTACCGGTGGCGAAGTGCGCGGCGCCAACGGGCGCAGCGCATGCTGTACGGCTTCGGCGCTGATTTCGTCAGCGTCAGCGGTCATCAGCAGTGTATGTACGACATTATCCAATTGCGGCAGATTACCCGGCCAGTCGGCGTTGCGCAGCGCATTCAACGCGGCGGTGCCAAACCGGCGCGGCGGTAGCTGGTTGGCTTCCACCAGTTGTGCCAGCATGTAGGCAGCAATGTCGGGAATGTCTTCACGGTGCTCGTGCAGGCTGGGTACGCGGATAGTGAGCGCACCCAGTGCATAATACAGGCGGCTATCGAATTCACCCTCGGCAGCACAGCGCGACAAGTCTTCACTGCTTACGCATACCACACGCACGTTATACTTTTCGGCGCGCTCCAGCGTCAGCGCCAGACCTTTTTGAGCGAGTTTGCCAAGGTTGGCGACTTCCGGAATGTACAGCACCCCATCGCGCGCCTGTTGCAGCAAATCCAGCGGTGCATCCACCAGGCGACTGGTATCGTCCAGTTCAACCCAGTTGCTGTTGGCTGGCTGCAAAAAGCGTGCACAGATGCGCGCCCCGCTGCCCGGCTCGGTCAGCAGCAGCACCGGAGTTTTCAGGTTGGCGATACGGCTAAGCTGTTCTTTCAAATGCTGGATCAGCGCACCGCGTCCCAACCCGGCCAGGTTCATGCTGGGCTGGGCACGGGCTTCGCCGGGCTTTAGCACTCGCTTGATGGTGGACAGTAATTTATGTAGTGCAATGGGCTTTTCCAGAAAGTCTGCCGCGCCCAGGCGCGTGGCTTCAACTGCGGTATCAATGGTGCCGTGACCGGACATCATCACCACCGGCATGGTGAGCTGACCGTTGCTCGCCCACTCCTTGAGCAGGGTAATGCCATCGGTATCGGGCATCCAGATATCCAGCAGCACCAGATCGGGCCGCGTTTTGTGACGCAATGCGCGAGCGGCTCCGGCATTCTCTGCCAGACTGATGTCGTAGCCTTCATCGGTAAGAATTTCCGAAAGCAGTTCACGAATCCCCGGCTCGTCGTCTACCACCAAAATTTGACCGCTCATACGCTGGTCTCCAGGACAGGCGCAACGGGCAAGCGAATACATACGCTGGCACCATGCGGCTTGATGTTTTCAATACGGATCATGCCGTGATGTTCCTCGATGATTTTCTTGACTATAGCCAACCCCAAGCCGGTGCCCTTGGGTTTGGTGGTGGCGTAAGGTTCAAACAGGCGCTCCATGAGTGCAGGAGGAAAACCAGGTCCATTGTCCACAATGCTGAATTGGACACCGCTTTCACTCTGCGCAGTCGTTAATACAATGTGCGGATCGTGCGAATCGGCCAGCGCATCCTGAGCATTCTGCAGCAAATTATGAATAACCTGGCGCAACAGTTTTCGATCCCCCGATACCTGCGGCAAATCCGTCGCCAGGTCAAGCGCCATGCCCGGTGCCGGTTCGTACAGACCTAGCACCTCGCGCACCAGCGCATTCAGCTCGATCGCCTCCATCTGCATGGCGGGCGTGCGAGCATATTCGGCAAAGGCATTGACCATTTCCTTCATCGCCGATACCTGGTTGACGATGGTCTGGGTCGAGCGCGTCAGTGTTTCGGCATCCGCGGGTGCCAGCTTGGCGGCAAACTTGTGCTGGATGCGTTCGGCTGAGAGTTGAATCGGGGTGAGTGGATTTTTGATTTCGTGCGCCAGACGTCGCGCCACTTCGCCCCATGCCGCATCACGCTGTGCTTTGATCAGGTGAGTAATATCGTCGAATACCAGTACATAACCGTTATCCACTCCGCTCGGGAGATGGGTGCCATGGACCAGCAAAGTACGTTTATTGCCGTCCACGCCGTATTCGATCTGCTGGCGCCAACTAATATCGCCGTGCAGTTTGAACTGTGCCGCAATCTCGGTAGCAAATTCAGCCAGCGCAGGCACCCGGTTGCCCCATTGATATAACTGGGCGCCACGCAACGTGCCGGCCGTCACGTCGAGTATCTGCTCGGCCAGCGGGTTGATGCTGCGCATCTGCAATTGCTCGTCGAACGCGACCACGCCCGAGGTCAGGTTGGCGAGAATATTTTCCAGATACGCGTGCGATTTTTCGATCTGTTCGCGGCTTACTTCAGCGGCATTACGGGCTTCGGCCAGTTGGCGCGTCATGCGATTAAACGACTGGGTCAGGATGCCCAGCTCGTCACGACTATGCACCGGATGCATCTGAGTAAAATCCCCTTTGGCCACGGCGCGGGTGCCCTTGGCCAATGCGCGCAACGGTGCGGCCATCTGCTCGCTGATAAGAAATGCCAACGCTATCATTACCAGCAGCGCCAGCAGCATGATTAGCGTCAGCGTCAAGCCATACAGGCGTTTCAAGCCCAATCTCGACAGCGATAGCTCCTGATAATCCTGATACGCCGTGCGTACGGCTTCGGCATCCTCAGCCAGCTTGGGCGGCACCGGCTGCATCAGCTGCAGCACGCGAATATTTTCAGTGAACGACAGCAGGTTAACCGGCACCACTACACGCACAAACAGACCCCGATGGGGGATGGATTCGATGCGGGAATAAGGTTGTTGCTGGCGTATCTGCCACAGGATGGCATTGCCGGGAATCATCGGCAACATGCCAGCGCGCTCGTTACCGGCGAAGGCGATGATTTTGCCGCGTTCGCTGAACAAGGTGGCCTCTTGTACCCCGGACTGCTCGCGCAGGGTATTCAGCAAATGGATATGCGCGGCGGGCGGCTGGTCAGCCAGCGCCACCGCCATCGATTCAGCCTTTTTGGTGAGTTCGCGCTGCAGGTTGTCGAGCACCGCCTGCCCCAGGTTGAGACCGCTGCCCAGGGCATTGTCCACGCGCACATCAAACCAGGATTCGATGCTCTTGGACAGAAACTGCACCGATACGCCATACACGACGGCGCCCGGCAGTAACGCCATCAAGCCAAATACCAGCATCAAGCGCACCGTGAGTTTAGCGCCAAACACGCCGTGTTTGATCTTGTGGCGCAGTTGTATGATCTGATAGCCCACCAGCACCAGCAACGCCGTTACCAGCGCACCGGTTACTGCCAGCAGATACGGGAAATTGCGTGCGAACAGTTCGGTATTGGCGCTGGCGCTGGACAGCAGATAAACCAGTACGGCACCAATGCCGAACCCAAGCAGTACCAGATACTTCATCTACTTCTGCTCACGGCGACATACCCCATTCAAACGGAGCAGATTCAAGATCCCATTTACGCGAACTGATGGCATTGATTTGCAGCGGTTTGGGGAGTTGCGACACATCCATGCGCATACTCAGAGTGGCCACATAACTGTAGCGCTTGTAGAGCAAACGCCGATCCAGCACGGGCCAGGCACTGATTTCTCCCAATGCTTGGAGCGCATCTTCGAGCGCATCAAAACTAAGCTGTTGCGAACCCTCAGCCAGCAAGTACTGAC
>JANMKH010000521.1:0-3573 GCA_031371965.1 Sulfuriferula sp. | reverse complement strand
CTTCCTCAAAACTGAAATTGAACAGCTCGATGCCAGCCAGCTCCCCTTGCAGCAAGGCTTGACCCTAGGCAGCTATGCACTGGACAACAAGCTCGATGTCATCGTCATCGGCGCTGCTGAGGAAGAAGGCCATATACGCGCCAAGGTCGGAATTTTTTATACCAGCATCATTGCCGGTTGCAGTTGCGCAGACGACCCCACGCCCATCGATGAAAATAATGAGTACTGTGTCATGCAGGTTGATATCGACCCCATTACGGCCGAAGCTGCGCTAACACTGCTGGCCGATTAAGGAGTCGAGCAATAATAACTTGAACAATTTCCAGGTTTCCAAACCGAAGATTTGTCCGCGAATTACGCAGATAGGTAGGTTGGGTTAGGCGCGTGTTTTTGCGCCGTAACCCAACAGACCCAAAGAAAGGTTCAGGTTTGTTGGGTTACGCGGAAAGCCGCTAACCCAACCTACATGGTGCCGGTTTAATCGGCGTAATCTGTGGAGAATGATTATATGTTCAAGTTATTTTTGCTCGATTCCTAAGGCATAAGCGCCTTTGTCCAGCCATCTGATATCCGGGATTTTTTGTACCGCTGATTATTTGCGTACCCAGCGCATCGCTGCACAGCCACGGCCACGCTCATGCCACCGCCCATATTGCCGATAGCAACTCCGCCTGCGCCAGCACAGTTTTCGTCGCTTCCTCCTGCAAGTCCGGCGGGAAGCCGTGCTTTTTCAGGATGCGCTTCACCATCACCTTGATTCTGGCCCGGGCACTTTCGCGCACGGACCAGTCGATGGTCACGCTTTTGCGGACTTGGGTCACGAGTTCGGCAGCGATGACTTTCAGCTCGTCATTCCCCATGGCTTGCACCGCGCTTTCGTTGGCGGCTAAAGCATCGTAAAAGGCGATCTCGTCGTCGTTCAGGCCGAGGTCCTGGCCGCGCTTTGTAGCGGCATCCATTTCCCTGGCCAAATTGATGAGTTCCTCGATCACTTCCTGCGTGGCGATGGCGCGGTTGTGGTAGGCGTTGAGCGTGCTCTTGAGCATCTCGCTGAACTGGCGGCTCTGGACTAGGTTGCGCACGGAACGCAGCTTGATCTCGTCCTTGAGCAGCTTGGCCAGCAATTCGGCGGCAACGTTCTTGTATTTCAGGCCGCGCACTTCGGCGAGGAACTGATCGGAGAGAATCGAGATATCCGGTTTCTTCAATCCAGCAGCCGTAAACACATCGATGATGCCTTCGTCGGCCATGATCGCCGTGGACACGAGTTGACGGATGGCATGGTCAAGTTCTTCCGGTGGACGTTGCGTGCCGGAGGTCTTGGCGAGCTGGGCCTTGATGGCCTGGAAGAAAGCGATGTCGTCGCGTAGCTCGATGGCTTCATCCGTCGCGGCACACAGCGCAAAGGTGCGGGAGAGGTCGGTCACCACTTGCACGAAGCGCTGCTTGCCGTCTTCCTGCTGCAACACGTGCTCTTGTCCGGCGGGAATCAATCCCAGACGTTCAGCGGAAGTGCCTGTCGTCCACTTGTCCCAGTTGATACCGTGCATGATGGCGCAGGCCACATCATGCTTCTCCTGCATCACCGCGATGGCCTGAGCAGTATCAATGCTCGGGCTGCCCTGGCCGCCGCTCTCGGTATAGGTGGCGAGGGCGTGCTTCAATTGATCGGCGAGGCCCAGGTAATCCACCACCAGGCCGCCTGGCTTGTCGCGGAACACGCGGTTCACCCGCGCTATCGCCTGCATCAGGCCGTGGCCGCGCATCGGCTTGTCGGCATACATCGTGTGCAGGCAGGGCGCGTCGAAGCCGGTCAGCCACATATCGCGCACGATGACGATGCGGAACGGGTCGCGGCTGTCCTTGAAGCGGGTTGCCAGTTCGCGGCGGCGCGTCTTGTTGCGGATGTGTGGCTGCCAGTCAGGGCCATCGTCTGCGCTGCCGGTCATTACGATCTTCACCACGCACGCCTGCTTTTTTTCGGCCTCGATATCGTCGTCCTTGGCGCTGGCCCAGTCGGGACGGAGCTTGATGATGGCGTTGTATAGGTCCACACAGATGCGACGGCTCATGCACACCACCATCGCCTTGCCATCCATGGCTTCCAGGCGGCGCTCGTAGTGCTGCACCAGATCTGCGGCAATGAGCGCGATACGCTTGGGGTCACCAACCAGCGCCTCCAGCGCGGCCCATTTGGTCTTGAGCTTCTGTTTCTTGTCTTCTTCCTCGCCCTCGGTGATCTCGTCGAATTCCTCGTCGATCTTCGGCAGCGCGGCCTGGTTCAGCGCCAGCTTGGCAATGCGGCTCTCGTAGTAGATCGGCACCGTCGCCTTGTCCGCCACCGCGCGCTGGATGTCGTAGATGCTGATGTAATCGCCAAAGATCGCCCGAGTATTGGCGTCGTTCTTCTCGATCGGCGTGCCGGTAAAGCCGATGAACGACGCATTCGGCAGCGCATCGCGCAAGTTGCGCGCCAGGCCGTCAATCAGGTCGTATTGGCTGCGGTGGGCTTCGTCGGCAATCACCACGATGTTCCGCCGTGGCGACAGCGCGGGCATCTGCTCGCCCTTGTCCGGCATGAATTTCTGGATGGTAGTGAAGACCACGCCGCCGCTGGCCACTTGCAGTAGTTCGCGCAGCTGCTCGCGGCTCTCGGCCTGCACCGGCATCTGGCGCAGCAGTTCGTGGCAGCGCTGGAACTGGCCGAAAAGCTGGTCGTCGAGGTCATTACGGTCGGTGAGCACCACCAGCGTCGGGTTCTGCATCGCCGGATGGCGCACCACGCGCGCGGCGTAAAACAGCATGGAAAAGCTTTTGCCCGAACCCTGTGTGTGCCACACCACCCCGGCGCGGCGGTCGCCCGGCTTGCCACCGTGCATCCTGCCCGCCCAGTAGTGCCCCGGTTCTTCGCGAACGCGTCCCTCGTCTGCCATGCCGCTGGCGCGCACCGTTTCTTCCACCGCAGCGTTCACCGCGTGGAACTGATGGTAGCCCGCGATGATCTTGTGCAGGCGGTCGCTGTCCGTGTCTTCTTCAAACACGATGAAATGCTGGAGCAAGTCGAGGAATCGGCGCGGCTCGAAAACCCCGCGCACCAGCACGTCCAGCTCCAGCGCAGTCTTCGGTGCATCGCCCTCGCCATCTATCGTGCGCCACACCTTGAACCACTCCTGGTTGGCCGTGAGCGAGCCGATGCGCGCATTGGTGCCGTCGGATACCACCAGCACTTCGTTGTAGTGAAACAGGCTGCCGATCTGCTGCTTGTAGGTTTGCAGTTGATTGAACGCCGACCAGATCGTCGCATCCTCATCCGCCGCGTTCTTCAGTTCGATCACCGCCAGCGGCAGGCCATTGACGAAAACCACGATGTCCGGCCGCCGATTGTTCTGGCCTTCGATCACCGTGAACTGGTTCACCGCCAGCCAGTCGTTGTTCCTGGCGTTATCGAAATCCACCAGTCGCGCATGGTCACCCGCGATGCTGCCATCTGCGCGCTGGTATTCCACCGGCACCCCATCGCGCAGCATGGCGTGAAAATTCCGGTTGGTCTGCGTGGGCGAAGGCGTGCCGACG
>JANMKH010000514.1:0-5806 GCA_031371965.1 Sulfuriferula sp. | reverse complement strand
GATGCCTTCCTGAGCAAACCTGTAGATGCCTCTACTTTGTTCAGCACCATCGCAAACCTGCTTGGCATGCCTGCCACGACCGCTGTGAACTGGCTGAATACGGTCATGGGCGGTTCTCATCTCAACCCGGTTCCAACCAGCGCGAAAACGAGTACAGTGCTGGATGCCGCCACACTCAGCGAACTGGAAATTCTGGGGGCGGGCGATACCTTGTTTGTGCAACGTCTATTACGCAACTACTTGCGTGACTCGGGTGAATTGCTGGACAAAATTGAGCACGCGCTCAAACACCAGCAATACGGTGTACTGCGCGACCATTGCCACGCGCTCAAAGGCAATAGCCTGAGCGTCGGCGCCCGAGGTGTCTTCGTCCGCGCGGAAACCATAGACCGAGCTGATCCGGGCGAACTGCGCTTTCGCGGTATCGCCATGCTCGGACTTTTACGCACAGACTACACAGCTGCGCGGGCTGCTATCGAAGACTATCTCAGTCGTCGACAGACAGCCGCGCGCTGAGTCCTCATGCGATAGCCTGTTCCATTTGGCCCGCTATTGCCGGCTCCGTCACCTTGCGGTTCTGCGCCCGCACCAGACGCTCCATGATCTTGAGATCGCGCTCACTCAAGCGTAGCGCCGCATCCACCCAAATCTCGGTAATTTCGTATAATTCTTCTACGGTGAGGGGGTTTACACGCTGCTTGGCGCGCTGTATGGCCTGGAAAGAATTCAGCGAACGGTGATTCTTGCGTATCCAGTCGTACAGGGCTTTTTCACCCTGACCATCCTCTGCCAGCACATCTACCACACCCATCTCATACAACTCTTCCCCTGTATATACCTTACCCGAGCGCACCATGGCTTCGGCTGCCCGCATGCCAATCTTGCGCGACAAAAAGCTCAACGCTCCCATACCCGGAAAGAGATTGAACAACACTTCTGGCAGACCCATTAGCGCACTTTTCTCTGCAACCATCAAGTGTGCGGAAAGCGCAGACTCAAATCCACCCCCCATAGCTTGTCCCTGAACGAGGGAAACGGTTGTGATTGGTGCTTGCAGATTATAAAAAGTCCAAACGTTATCAATACATAGCTTGGCGTAGGTCAATAACTCTTTGCGCGTTTGAGCCCTGATCGCTTCGCCAAACGCAGCCAAATCGCCACCCAGATTAAACACCCCTGGAAAATCCGAGGCCAGAATCAAATAGTTTGTCTGCTGAAAGTTTCCATTTGAGACAACACGCCCATTCATGCTTTCCATGTATGTATGATGCTGCAATAAGTCCTGTAAAGCTGTCTTGGTAAAACATGGTCTGGGTTCAGGCCGCATAAATGACCATGCGACGCCGTATTCTGCGTCGAAACGGGTGCGAAGCTGTTCAAAGTTGCCATTGCTGTATTGCTGGAATTCCACTACTGCGTTCATTATTTTCTCCTGGTATATCGAGGGATGACTCTGCCGGCGCATGTGCGCGCTATCAGTGGTATCACAAAAATATTTCTGCGTAAATAATCTCGTATAAACAAACATAAATTTGCTGTCTAATCGTTTAAAGATTCTTCAAGTTGACTCGAACGAAACGTTGCATAGGTATACTTAGGTGGCTTAAGGCGGGGCGGCTATTTCGTTTCGCAAAGTGCGGTAAAATCATGGTATTTCGATTTCGGGCTTTATCTACCATG
Source organism: Sulfuriferula sp. (assembly GCA_031371965.1). Taxonomy (GTDB): domain Bacteria; phylum Pseudomonadota; class Gammaproteobacteria; order Burkholderiales; family Sulfuriferulaceae; genus Sulfuriferula. The sequence goes on along the minus strand of JANMKH010000514.1, from coordinate 4,126 downwards.
CACGCACCTCATCAGTTGTTCGACACCCTCTCCGAATTTCCGCTCGGCAATGGCAGCGTTGGCCGGTTTTATTCGCTGCCCGCACTGGAAGCTGCCGGGGTAGGAAAAATATCGCGTTTGCCGGTATCCATCCGCATCGTGCTGGAAGCGGTATTGCGCAATTGCGACGGCCGGAAAATCACCGAGCAGCACATCCGCGAACTGGTTAACTGGCAGCCCAACAGCCCGCGCACCGAGGAAATTCCCTTCGTGGTGGCACGCATTCTGTTGCAGGATTTCACCGGTGTTCCGCTGCTCGCCGATCTGGCCGCGATGCGCACGGCTACCGCAAAGGCTGGCAAGAATCCGAAGCTGATCGAGCCGCTGGTACCAGTCGATATGGTGGTGGATCACTCGGTTCAGGTAGACGTGTTCAATCAGCCCGACGCGCTGCAAAAGAATATGGAGCTGGAATTCATCCGCAACCGCGAGCGCTACCAGTTCCTGAAATGGGGCATGCAGGCATTCGATACCTTCAAGGTGGTGCCGCCTGGTATTGGCATCGTGCATCAGGTCAACCTGGAATATCTGGCGCGTGGGGTGATGGAGAAAGACGGCGTACATTACCCGGATACGCTGGTGGGAACGGATTCGCACACCACCATGATTAACGGTCTGGGCATCGTTGCCTGGGGCGTAGGCGGCATCGAAGCCGAAGCGGGAATGCTCGGCCAGCCGGTATATTTCCTTACTCCGGATGTGGTGGGCGTGCACCTCGAAGGTCAAATTCGTGAAGGTGTGACCGCGACCGACGTGGTGCTGACCGTGACCGAAATGTTGCGCAAAGCGAAAGTGGTGGGCAAGTTCGTCGAGTTTTTCGGCGCAGGCGCTGCCGCGCTGTCGCTGCCCGACCGCGCCACGATTGCCAATATGGCGCCGGAATATGGCGCGACCATGGGCTTCTTCCCGGTAGACGAAGCCACCTGTGCCTATTACGCCGCTACTGGCCGCAGTGCGGAGCAAGTGGACACCATCCGCAATTATTTCCAGGCGCAGGGTTTGTTCGGCATCCCCCAGGCCGGCGACTGCGACTACTCGCAAGTGCTGGAAATCGACCTGGGCAGCGTGGTGCCCAGCGTGGCTGGCCCGCGCCGCCCGCAGGACCGTATCGAGCTGGATCACGTCAAACAGGCTTTCGCCGGGCTGTTTGCCAAGCCGGTGGCCGAGGGCGGCTACGGCAAGCCAGCCACGACGCTGGCGCAGCGTGTGGCGCTCACGCCAGCCCCCGCCGGAACGGATATCGCAGGCGGTGGTGTGCAAAACAGCGACACCCTGCCGGCCGGCGGCACTGACCCGGCAGTGGTAATCGAACGCGAAATGGTGGACAACCGCCCCACCCCCGACCATATCGCCAGCAATGCGGTCTATACGGCTGGACAAAGCGGCACGCTCGGCCACGGCGACGTGGTGATCGCCGCGATTACTTCGTGCACCAACACCTCCAACCCCAGCGTGATGCTGGCTGCGGGTTTGCTGGCAAAGAAAGCACTGGAAAAGGGCCTGTCCGTCTCCGCTCACGTCAAGACCTCGCTCGGCCCCGGCTCGCGCGTGGTGACCGAATATCTGAAAGCCGCCGGGCTGCTGGACGCGCTGGGAGAAATGGGCTTCAAACTGGTGGGCTACGGCTGCACCACTTGCATCGGCAACTCCGGCCCATTGCCTGCCGCGATCGAGTCTGCGATTACCGGCAACGACCTGATCGCCGCTTCGGTGCTCTCCGGCAATCGCAACTTCGAGGCGCGCGTGCACCAGAACGTGAAAGCCAATTTCCTGATGAGCCCGCCATTGGTAGTGGCCTACGCCATCGCCGGAACCATGAACAAGGATCTGGCAACCGAGCCGCTGGGTACGGGCCACGATGGCGCGCTGGTGTATCTCAAGGACATCTGGCCGTCGCTCGAAGAAGTGGCTGCGGTGATGGATACCGCCACCAACCCGGACACCTACCGCAAACTTTACGCCGACTTCAGTGCCGACAACCCGCTGTGGGCTGCCGTGCCAGCGCCGGCTGGCGCGGTATACGACTGGGATGGCGCATCCACCTACATCCAGCAACCGCCGTTTTTCGATGGCGGGGCGGGCGACAGCGGCGTGATCCACGGCGCGCGCGCGTTGGCAGTGTTCGGTGATTCCGTCACCACTGACCACATCAGCCCGGCCGGTTCCATCAAACCCAGCTCCCCGGCAGGAAAATTCCTGCAGGAACACGGCGTGGATCGTGCCGACTTCAACAGCTGTGGCGCTCGCCGCGGCAACCACGAGGTGATGATGCGCGGCACCTTCGCCAACGTGCGTATCAAGAACCTGATGTTGCCCGGCAGCGAGGGCGGCGTCACCCAACACCAGCCCGATGGCGCGGAAATGGCGATCTATGATGCGGCCATGCAGTACCAGCAGGAAGGCACTCCGCTGATGATCTTCGCCGGCGAGGAATACGGCACCGGCTCCAGCCGCGACTGGGCGGCCAAGGGCACGCGTCTGCTGGGCGTGAAGGCGGTGGTAGCGAAGAGCTTCGAGCGTATCCACCGTGCCAACCTGGTGGGCATGGGCGTGCTGCCCTGCCAGTTCAAGGACGGTGTAGGCGCGGATACTCTGAAGCTGGACGGCAGCGAGACTTTCGACCTGCTCGGGCTGGAGCACGGCATCACCCCGCAGCAGGACGTAACGCTGGTGATTCACCGCGCCGATGGTTCGACCGATACGGCGGCGGTGAAGCTGCGCATCGACACGCCGATCGAGGTGGACTACTTCCGCAGCGGTGGCATCCTGCCATTTGTGCTGGCACAGTTGCTGGCTGACTAGGAGCCCTATGTCCGATCTCAACGACCCACGCGTATTTTTCGCCGCCGAGCGCACCCTGCTGGCCTGGAACCGCACCTGCCTCACGCTGATGGCGTTCGGCTTCGTGGTGGAGCGCTTCGGCCTGTTCCTGCACATGCTCGCACCGCAGACGCCGCAGCATCTGGAACGCGGCATCTCGTTCTGGGTGGGACTGGGGTTCATCCTGCTCGGCAGCCTGATGGCCGTGCTCGCGGTGATCCAGTACCGGCGTGTGCTGCGTACCCTCAAGCCGGTGGAAATCCCGGACGGTTACTGGGTCAACATGGCGGCGCTTTCCACGTTGTTGCTCGCCGTGCTCGGCATGGTGCTGTCTGCCTACCTGACCATGGGGCTGAAATAAATTTCGCGTATCGCTGCGATACAAAAACCCTCTCCCGTCCCAATGAATAATCGACTCCCATGACCCGTAAAATTCTCGTCACCTCCGCCCTGCCCTACGCCAATGGCGCTATCCACCTCGGCCATCTGGTGGAATACATCCAGACCGATATCTGGGTGCGCTTCCAGAAAATGCATGGGCACGAATGTTATTACGTCTGTGCCGACGACACCCACGGCACGCCCATCATGCTGCGCGCCGAAAAGGAAGGCATCACGCCGGAACAATTGATCGCCCGCGTGCACGGCGAGCACCTGCGCGATTTCACCGGCTTTCACGTCGGTTTCGACAGCTACCACTCGACCAACTCCGAGGAAAACCGCGAGCTGTCCGGCGCCGTGTACCTGAAGCTGCGCAATGCCGGCCTGATCGAGCAAAAGACCATCGAGCAATACTATGACCCGGTTCGGGAAATGTTCCTGCCGGACCGCTTCATCAAGGGCCAGTGCCCAAAATGTGGCGCGCAGGATCAGTATGGCGACGGCTGCGAAGTATGCGGCGCGACCTATACGCCCACCGACCTGGTCAACCCGGTGTCGGCTGTGTCCGGCAGCACGCCGGTACGGCGCGAATCCGAGCATTACTTCTTCAAGCTCGGCGCGTGCGAAGCGTTTCTGCGCGAATGGACACGCTCCGGCACGCTCCAGCAGGAAGCCGCCAACAAGCTGGACGAGTGGTTTTCCGCCGGACTGCAAAACTGGGACATCTCGCGCGACGCGCCCTACTTCGGCTTTGAAATTCCCGACGCGCCTGGCAAATATTTTTACGTCTGGCTGGACGCACCTATCGGCTATATGGCCAGCTTCAAAAAGCTCGCGGCGGAAAAAAACCTGAACTTTGACGCCTGGTGGAAACACGATTCCAGCG
>JANMKH010000058.1:0-5274 GCA_031371965.1 Sulfuriferula sp. | reverse complement strand
CGCACATGCCAACAACCTGCAGGACTCCGGAGTCAAAGTGGTGGTCGGTCTGCGCAAGGATGGCGCTTCGTGGAACAAGGCCAAAAAAGCCGGGCTGGCAGTGAAAGACGTAGCCGAAGCCGTCAAGGGCGCGGATGTGGTGATGATGCTGGTGCCGGACGAACAACAGCCGGAGGTGTATCGCAACGACATTGAGCCTAATCTGAAAAAAGGTGCGGTGCTGGCGTTTGCCCACGGCTTCAATGTCCATTACGGCCAGATCAGTCCACGCAAGGATGTGGACGTGATAATGATTGCGCCCAAGGGCCCGGGTCATCTGGTGCGTTCTACCTACACCCAGGGTGGCGGCGTGCCTTCACTCATCGCCGTGCATCAGGATGTGTCCGGCAAGGCGCGCGACCTTGCGCTGTCATATGCAGCAGCCAACGGTGGCACCAAGGGCGGCGTGATCGAAACTTCGTTCCGCGAAGAAACCGAAACCGATCTGTTCGGCGAGCAGGCCGTGCTGTGTGGCGGTTGCGTGGAATTGGTCAAAGCCGGTTTTGAAACACTGACCGAAGCTGGTTACGCGCCTGAAATGGCTTACTTCGAATGCCTGCACGAGCTCAAGTTGATTGTCGACCTGATGTATGAGGGTGGCATCGCCAACATGAACTATTCCATTTCCAATAATGCCGAATATGGCGAGTATGTGACCGGTCCCAAGGTCATTGGCGATCAGGCCCGTGCAGCCATGAAGCAGGCGCTGGCCAATATCCAGAACGGCGAATACGCCAAGAGCTTCATTCTGGAAAACAAGGCCGGTGCTGCAGGCATGCACGCCAAACGCCGTCAGAATGCCGAGCATCCGATCGAGATCGTGGGTGCCAAGCTGCGCGCCATGATGCCCTGGATTGGCAAAAACAAACTGGTGGATCAAGCCAAGAACTAATCAGTACAAACTGATCGGGAGGCACGGAGACGTCAAAACATTGTCGCTCCGTGCCTTTATTCATTTATTTAGTACGCTCAAAATTGAAAAACTACCCCCATCCCATTATTGCCCGTGAAGGTTGGCCGTTTCTGGCGGCTGCCGCGTTGATTTCCATTGTTGTAAACGTATTCGCAGGTTGGCTATGGGCATTGCCCCTGTGGGTGATTACACTATTTATATTGCAGTTCTTTCGTGATCCGCCACGGGTTATCCCGCAGGGCGACAATCTGGTGTTGTGCCCGGCAGACGGGCGCGTGGTCAAGGTGGAGCGCGTTACCGATCCTTATCTCAAGCGTGAGGCGCAAATGGTGAGCGTGTTCATGAATGTGTTCAATGTGCACTCGAATCGCAGCCCGGTGGATGGCACTATTAAAAAGGTGTGGTACTTCCCGGGCAGCTTCGTGAATGCTGCATTGGAGAAAGCTTCTATCGCCAATGAACGCAACGCCTTGTGGATCAAAACGAAATCCGGGCACGATGTGACTTGCGTGCAAATCGCCGGATTGGTAGCACGCCGTATCCTGTGTTATGTCAAAGCCAAGGATAAGCTGACCCGTGGCCAGCGCTACGGCTTTATCCGCTTCGGGTCGCGTGTGGATGTCTATCTGCCGCTGACTGCGCGGATTAAAGTGACCTTGGGTGACAAGGTAAGCGCCAGCAGCGACGTCTTGGCTGAGCTATAAAGAGACATGGCTGACAATCGTCCTCTCAAATCGATGAGCAATGACCGCGTGCAGCGGCGTGGCATCTATCTGTTGCCCAATCTGTTTACCACAGGTGCCCTGTTTGCCGGGTTTTACGCGATCGTGCAAGCGATGAATGGCGCTTATGAACTGTCTGCCGTGGCGATTTTTATTGCCATGGTGCTGGACGGTCTGGATGGTCGGGTAGCGCGGCTTACTCATACCCAGAGTGCGTTTGGTGCAGAGTATGACTCGCTGTCGGATATGGTTTCATTCGGTGTGGCGCCTGCACTGGTGGCCTATGTCTGGGCACTCAAAGGTATGGGCAAGCTGGGCTGGATTGCCGCTTTTATCTACTGTGTGGGTGCTGCGCTGCGTCTGGCGCGTTTCAACACTCAGCTGGAAGTGGCTGACAAGCGGTATTTTCAAGGTTTGCCAAGCCCGGCTGCCGCTGCCCTCATCGCCGGACTGGTCTGGGTGATGAATGAATATGGCGTTCAGGGTGCCGATGTGCGCTGGCTTGCCTTGGCTGTGACGCTATTCGCCGGGTTGACCATGGTCAGCAATATTCCCTACTACAGCGGTAAGGAAATCAATCTGCGCCGCAGTGTGCCCTTTGTGGTGGTATTCCTGATTGCGATGGCGTTTGTGCTGGTTGCCTATAGCCCACCCGATGTATTGTTTGCAATCGTCGGGCTCTATGCCTTGTCAGGCTATGCGATGTGGGTATGGCAATGGTGGCACCGCAGGCGCGCCAGGATTTCTGAAGCCAACAAATAAGAGCAAATGTTTGCTTAGTCGGGATGGAGTCTTTCATGAAACAGGACCATTTAATCATTTTCGATACTACCCTGCGTGATGGCGAGCAAAGCCCGGGTGCTTCGATGACGCGCGAAGAAAAAGTGCGCATCGCCCGCCAGCTCGAGCGGATGCGTGTGGATGTCATTGAGGCAGGGTTTCCTGCCGCCTCCAATGGTGATTTCGAATCGGTCAAGGCGGTGGCGGATGCCATCAAGGACAGCACCGTATGCGGTTTGGCGCGGGCGCTGGAACGCGACATCCAGCGTGCCGGAGAGGCGCTGCGCGGCGCCAGGTCGGCGCGCATTCATACCTTCATCGCCACCAGCGCCATCCACATGGAAAAAAAGCTGCGCATGAGCCCGGAGCAGGTCATCGAGCAAGCGGTCAAGGCGGTCAAATGGGCGCGCCAATATACCGATAACGTGGAATTTTCTCCCGAGGACGCCGGGCGCTCCGATCCGGATTTCCTGTGCCGCGTGCTGGAAGCGGTGATTGATGCCGGGGCCGGCACGCTGAATATCCCTGACACCGTGGGGTATAGCATGCCGGGCCAGTTTGGCGAGCTGATTCGCGATCTGCGTAATCGCATCCCTAATGCCGGCAAGGCGGTGTTCTCGGTGCATTGCCATAATGATCTGGGTCTGGCGGTGGCCAATTCACTGGCGGCGGTGTTGAATGGCGCGCGCCAGGTGGAATGCACGATCAATGGCTTGGGCGAGCGCGCCGGCAACGCCGCGCTGGAAGAAATCGTGATGGCGGTGCGTACCCGCCAGGATGTGTTTGGCTGTGAAACGCGTATCGACGCGACGCAGATCGTTCCGGCCTCGCGCCTGGTGTCCAGCATCACCGGTTTTGCAGTGCAGCCGAACAAGGCCATCGTCGGTGCCAATGCATTTGCCCACGAATCCGGCATCCATCAGGATGGCGTGCTCAAACACCGCGAAACCTACGAAATCATGCGTGCCGAGGATGTGGGTTGGAGTGCGAACAAAATGGTGCTGGGCAAGCACTCGGGGCGCAATGCATTTCGTACGCGCCTGACCGAGTTGGGTATCGAGTTGGGTTCGGAGGAGGCGCTCAATGCCGCATTCGCCCGGTTCAAGGAGCTCGCTGACAAGAAACACGATATTTTCGACGAAGATCTGCAGGCGCTGGTCAGCGACGAGGCCGCCGCTAATACCCTCGAGCTATTCAAGCTGGTATCGCTCAAGGTGTGTTCGGAAACGGGTGAGATACCCAGTGCGCGTGTCGTGATTGCCGAAAACGGCCAGGAGAAGAATGGCAACGCCGAAGGCAGCGGACCGGTGGATGCCGCATTCCGCGCGCTGGAATCCATCGTCAATAGCGGAGCCGAGTTGCAACTCTATTCGGTGAACAACATTACTACCGGTACGGATGCGCAGGGTGAAGTGACTGTGCGGTTATCCAAAGGCGGCCGGATCGTGAACGGCCAGGGTGCGGATACCGATATTGTGGCCGCCTCGGCCAAGGCTTACTTGCACGCGCTGAACAAGTTGCACAGCAAGCTGGAACGGGCACATCCCCAAGTGTGACGGGTTTGCAGGGAAAGGGCCAGTCAGATTGAAGGGTCAAGCCTAACGGGTAATTGGTCCACACGCTGCAGACCGCCATGTGGCGTAGCGGCCTTGGAGTGATAAAGTGCAGTGTCAACTTTGTCCAACACGGCTTCCAGGCTACGCCCATCTCGTGGCGCCTCACCCATTCCGATGGTTGCGCTGCACTGATAGCCTCGCTCGGTGCACCAGTGAGCGAACGCTGCCTGAATGCGCCGGGCGATTGGTTCGCTCTGGTCAAGCGGAGTTTCCGGCATCAAAACGATAAATTCGTCGCCGCCGTAACGCGCCCTGATATCGCCGGCGCGGGTATTTTCGAATAGGATGTCGGAAAAACGCCGCAATACTTGGTCGCCATGAGCGTGTCCATGATCATCATTGACGCGTTTGAACTGATCCAGATCCACAAACATCACGCTGGCCATGCCCCCATAAGTTGCAATGCGATCAAACAATGATGTGGCGGTTTCCACCAAGCCGCGGCGGTTCATCAGCCCGGTCAGCGTGTCCTGTTTACTGCTGCGTTCCAGCAGATGCTGGGCGGTTTCAATCCGGCTCATCAGGACGTAGGCGTAAATCAGAATAATGCTGCCGAACAGGTTGAGAAAAACCATTCCGGCCGAGATGCCGTGTGTGCCATAGGCGAAGCGCAAACTGAGTGCCAGCATGATAGCGAGAAAACTCCCTACCAGCGCTTCACCAAACATGCGCATCCCGTAACGCATGCCATTGCCCAGCACAATCATGATGAATACCACCAGCGATGGCGGAATATCATAGGGATCATTCACCATGCACGTGGCGACCAGCGCGATGTCCACCCACATTGCCAGCCGGTAACGCGCAGGATGAATGGGGTAACGCCAGGCGTGATAAAACGCAGCAGTAGTGAAAACAAAATAACTGGCGAAAATAATATTGAGCGTGGCGAGAGCTGTATGCTCACCGGGCATGACTGCCGGAATATTGAAAAACGCCCATCCCAGCGCGAAAAAAAGATAGCGGGTAAAAAACTGAATACGCTGTTCACCAAATGTAGGGAACCGCATAGTCGTATGGGGCGAATGTGGGCCGCGTCGTTCCTGCTCCCGCCGGTCATCGGGCTCGCGGCGGTCACTTGCACGACGTAGCGGTGGGGGGTGTTCCATTCTGAACGAGCCTTGGTTTAGTGAATTATGATATTGAAATCATCCCACTAATGATTCCTATGAGCAAGGCGGCCCATATCGCGTGCGTAATAAAT
>JANMKH010000241.1:0-2107 GCA_031371965.1 Sulfuriferula sp. | reverse complement strand
TGATTTGACTTATGAGCAATAACTGACGAAATGCTTACGAATACTCGTCGCCGGTGGTTGCTACGAAGGTGGGATGGATTTCCCGGTCAGAAAAATGGCGTCGCGGTCATAACAAAAAACCGTACAACCTCGGCAATGGATCACCTCGCTGTTATTGCTTGGTGACGATTGCCGAGGTATTCATCAATCAGCTTTGTTTGACACAAACCCGTCTGGCCGGGAAAGACCATGTTTTTGCAGTATTTCGGTAAACTCACTGCCGCGTAAAATGTTTGTCAATTCATCACGCGCCTTGAGTTGTTTGGCATTCCAGCTCCCCTTGAGCGCCACCACTTCACGCACGCCCACTTTCGTCCCCGGAAGTGGCTGAGGATTCGCCACCGTCCCGCCCAGCGGTACCAGGTCAAAGGTATCCGGGAAGGTCTGCTTGGTGAATAGGCCAAGATGGTAAAGGAATACAGCAGCGTCAGCCTTGCCGTAGGCAACCGACCAGGGCTCGTCACGATGATGGATGCGCGCACCTTCGAGCCATTTATCCTGATCATGGCTGGCGCCGTTGAACAGGACATTGATCAGCCTTTCCGCAGTCCAGCCTTTCGGGGGATGCGGGTCAAGCCGGGCAATATTGTAAATCGCTTCGGCATAGGTATCGAATGCGCCGGGCTCCAACTTGAAGTTCGGCGTAACGAGACGCACATTCTTGCGCCCCAAGTCCCACACGGTATGAATATTTTTTGGATTGCCGTGCTTTACCAGGATCACCTCGCCACGATCCTGATAGATCGGGTAGGCAGGTCCGTCGGTTGCGCCGGATGCGACCAGTTTATCGATAACGCGCTTCGAAGCCACGGCAACAGACGGCATGCAGGTGGCGTAAAGATTACCAAACTGCACCACGCCGTTTTTCAACTGGGGAATCACAACCGGAGGGCTGGTGGTGTAAAAGGCGTTATGCAGTGGGTCGCCCTGAAGCTTGGCGAGATACTTCGGCCAGATGTCGTGCAGCGCCATGTGATAGTTGCCCTCGGTGGACAACACCACATCGCAGGTATCGATGGTGCCATGAAAATCCCACAGCGAGTCCGCGGTCGGGTCATCCAGATTCGGTTCTTTGATGCCCTGGTCCGTCGGCCATTGCAACAGTTTGGGGGTATCGACAACCGGGGTTCCGGTGATCGCTGGCATGGCCGCCAGTGTGGATGCGCTTGCCATGGCCGACAACGCAACGACAACAGCGCCTGCTATTCTCCTGATATTCATGCTTTTCCTTTTGTGAACGAAACAGTTTGGAATGAATGTACACAAGCAAGTACGGCAAACTCGCCGTCAGAATCATAGCCTATCCACTCGATGGGATACGCAATTTATTACCAGGAATTCGCATTTGCCGATTATTTTCCGGGCCTGCACGTCGGCAATAAAAAAATGGGCTGCATATCATGCCTCGCCCATTTATTTGACCCTATTTATCGGAGTCCCGCGCTTCTGAATTAGCCTGTCACGCCGCGTGTTTTTTCACCCAGGCAACATACTGGTCCATCCAGTTCTGCAGAAGCTTTCTACTGCCCTCGCCGATGCCGCCGGCCTCGTCAAACAAGCCTTCGCTGGCCTGGATGTAAGCTTCGGGTTGACCCAGCGTAGGCATGTCCAGATACGCGAGAATATTGCGCAGATGCTGTTGCGCCATGGCTGTGCCGTGTGCGCCAACCGATGTGCCCAACACACCTGCGGGCTTGCCCGCCCAGGCGCTCTGGCCATAAGGGCGTGAGGCGTGGTCGATAGCATTCTTGAGTACCCCGGGGATGGAACGGTTGTATTCAGGCGTGACGAACAGGATGCCCTGCGCTGCCGTAATTTCGGCCTTCAGGCGTTTGACGGATTCGGCCTGATTCGCATCATCGTCCTGGTTGTAGGGTGGCAAATCGCCGATCTGCAATTGCTTGAACGAGAATTCCGGCGGTGCCAGTTTTGCCATGGCGCTCGCCAGCTTGCGATTGAACGAATCCTTGCGCAAGCTGCCGACGATAACGGCTATCTGATATTGGCTCATGACAATCTCCTTAAAAGTGGTGGCTAAATTTAAACGTAGTACCTATGCGGATTGCGG
>JANMKH010000238.1:0-3488 GCA_031371965.1 Sulfuriferula sp. | reverse complement strand
AAAGCCGGTACCGCCGTAGCGCCGCAATGGCGTTCCAGCCGCTGGCCGTTACGTCAGGATCGACTGTATCTGGTGCCAGGCGATTCCGCGCTGGGTTACCGGCTGCCACTGGACAGCCTGCCGTGGCTGGCGCCAGAAGATTTTGAAGTCGAGTTGGCTCCCGACCCATTTTCCAAGCTCACGCCGCTGCCGGAATATCCACCCGCCGCTAAGCTTGCTACCGACGACGCCATCGACGAATCCCCGAATGCGCGCGAAGTCATCCACACAGCGCTGGCGCTGCAACTGCGCGACGGTCTGTTGCACGTTTTCATGCCGCCCACCACCACGCTGGAAGCCTGGCTGGCCTTGATCGCTGCGCTGGAACACTGCGCCAAGGCGCTGAACCAGCCGATCCGCCTGGAAGGCTACGCGCCGCCGCGTGACCCGCGTCTGTTGTCGCTGTCGGTCACGCCTGACCCCGGCGTCATCGAGGTCAACATCCACCCGGCTGCCGACTGGCCTACTCTGGTGGAACGTACCCGGACACTGTATGAAGACGCGCGCCAGACCCGGCTGGGCAGCGAAAAATTCATGCTCGATGGTCGCCATACCGGCACCGGCGGCGGCAATCACGTCACACTCGGCGGAGCAACTGCGCCTGATAGCCCTTTTCTACGCCGGCCGGACCTGCTGAAAAGCCTGATTACTTACTGGCAGCAACATCCGGCCATGTCCTATCTGTTTTCCGGACAGTTCATCGGCCCCACCAGCCAGGCGCCGCGGGTGGACGAAGCGCGCGATGACAACCTGTACGAACTGGAAATTGCGTTCCAGCAAATGGATGCCAAGCTCACTCCCGGTAAAGAAAGCGACCAGCCCTGGCTGGTGGACAGGCTGTTGCGCAATTTATTGATAGACCTGACCGGCAACACGCACCGTGCCGAATTCTGCATCGACAAGCTGTACGCGCCGGATTCCGCTACCGGGCGGCTGGGGCTGGTGGAATTGCGCGCGTTCGAGATGCCGCCCCATTACCGCATGAGCCTGGTGCAATCGCTGTTGCTGCGGGCGCTGGTGGCCCGGTTCTGGAAAACGCCCTATCAAGGCAGGCTGGTGTACTGGGATACCGCGCTCCACGACCGCTTCATGCTGCCCCATTTCATCGAGCAGGACATGCGCGACATTAGCCGCGACCTGCGCGCAGCGGGCTATGCCTTCGAGGACGCCTGGTTTGCGCCGTTCATCGAGTTCCGCTTTCCACGCTATGGCAGTGTGGCCTATGAGGGTATACAACTGGAACTGCGCCAGGCCATCGAACCATGGCATGTGCTGGGCGAAGAAATGGCCGCCGGCGGCATGGCGCGATATGTGGACTCATCGGTGGAACGGATGCAGGTCAAGGTGAGCGGCATGACCGACAGCCGCCACCAGGTGGCGTGCAATGGGCGTCCGCTGCCGCTGCATCCGACCGGCGTGCCCGGTGAATTCGTTGCTGCGGTGCGCTTCAAGGCGTGGGCACCGCCGTCTGCATTGCATCCCGCCATTGGTATCCATGCGCCTTTGGTATTCGATGTGGTGGACAGCTGGAATGGCCGTGCCATCGGCGGTTGCACCTACCACGTCAGCCACCCCGGCGGGCGCAACTACGACACTTTTCCAGTCAATGCCAATGAGGCCGAGGCGCGCCGCCGTGCGCGTTTCTGGGATCACGGCCACAGCGCCGGGGCAATGGTGATCAAACCCGAAGCACTCAATCCGCGCTTTCCCATGACCCTGGATTTGCGCTGGCAACCCAGGTAGCCGCAGGAACAGATATGCTCAACTCAAGCCACCGCCCGCGCTTTGGCGACAAGCAAAACTCCGCGTTCTTTGAAGCATACCTCCCACGTCTGCTGGAAGCGCGCGACCGCAGTGGCCTGACCGAAATGATCGGCGGCATCGAAGCGCTGATGATGACCGTAGAACCGGGCAATGCGCTTGAATACATCGCCGAGCTGGCGCTGATGACGCCGTATCATTATCTGGTCACGCTGGACAGCCCAAAACATCTCACACACGTGTTGCGCATAGATATGGATGCGCCAGACATCCTATTGCGCGAGGTAAAAGATCCGGGCTACAGCGATATTTTCCGCAGCCTGAATGACTTGTACCCGGTGGGTGCACGGCGCCCGCACAGCCGTTATCTGGGCGAAATCCTGCTCGCGTCAAACCGTCACGAAGTCGTGGCGCAGCAACAGGCGCGCGAGTTTCGCTTCTTCCCCATCGGCCAGCTTGCCGAACTGGATTTGCCGCTCAATGTAAGTCTGTCCAAACCCTCACCCTATACCCAGAACATGGTGGGCTATATGGAACGCGCGGCGGACAATATTCGCGTCTATCAGCACGGTGAATGCATCATCCTCGGCAGCGCCCAGGCGGCCTACGAACGCGGCAAGGAGATGCAGGAACGTATCGGCATCAAAGGCCTCATTCTGCCCATCGACCACCTTGCCACCCGTGTGTATAGCCAGGATCGCGAAGCCGCCTTGCTCGAATATCTCGCGTTGTCGAGCTATTATTACTGGGGCAGCTACGACATCGCGGATCAAAACTCCTCCACCAATGTCACCAAAAACGTGCGCGGCGTGCCTGAATCCGCAAGCCCGGCCAAGGTGTTCACTGCCAACAATCATCCCTACTGCGTCAACCACCTGGACAAGTTGCCCAGCCCCACTGAAACTTTCGTGCGCAACTATGGCCCGCGCCTGCATCATATGGCGCTTGCGGTAACAGATGGTCAGCGTAATGGTAAGGAATATATTGACATTGTTGTGGCCCGGCAGCCGATACTCGATGGGATCTTCGACGGTGACGACATTCACGCCGCGCATCTGAATCTCGCGGAGCGCCGCGTAGAGCGTCGTCGTCTTGCCGGAGCCAGTGGGCCCGGTGACGAGAATCAGCCCTTCACGCTGCTCGAGCAGCAGCCGAATGCGCACGAGATCGTCGACATCGAAGCCGATCGACTCGAGCGTCCGCAAGCCGGCACTCCCATCGAGGACGCGGACGACGATCTTCTCGCCGTGCGAGACGGGCAAGGTCGATACGCGAAGGTCGACGACGCTGCCGAAGACAGCCACGCGCGCGCGACCATCCTGCGGTCGCATGCGATCCGCGATGTCGAGGCCGGAGAGAATCTTCACGCGTGACACGAGCGATGGCGCAACCGAGCGAGGAAGGGTGCGCACAGGGCGCAGCACACCATCAACGCGGTGACGAACGGCGATGCCCTGCTCCTCCGGCTCCAAATGCAGATCACTCGCGCCCGCACTGATCGCCTCGGCAAGCAGTTGATCGACCAGCCGGATGACCGAGGCGCCGACGTCCGCGTTGGCGTCGCCAGTCTGGTCGGCGATGAACCCCAGATGCTGCACTTCCACCGGTGGTGCAACCGGATCGGGCCGCGTCGTCGGAGCTTCCGGATAGACGCGATCGAGCTGTCGGGCGATTTCGTCGGCGGACGC
>JANMKH010000236.1:0-17953 GCA_031371965.1 Sulfuriferula sp. | reverse complement strand
CACGCGCCCGACTCGCAGTTGTTCGATTTTGGCCTGCAGGCGCTGCAAATTGATTTCTGCGCTTTTTGGGGGGGTGTCGCGACCATCCAGAAACACATGCAGATATATCTTTTTCAGCCCTTCGCGCGCTGCCATTTCCAGCATGGCCTGGATATGCAGTTCATGACTGTGGACTCCGCCATCAGAGAGCAGCCCCAGAATATGCAAAGCCTTATCGTTGTTTTTGGCGGTAGCTATCGCTGCCAGCAACGCCGGATTGGTATAAAACGAACCGCTGCTAATGGACAGATCGATACGTGTGAATTCCTGATACACCACTCGTCCCGCTCCGATATTGAGGTGACCCACTTCGGAGTTGCCCATTTGTCCGGAAGGTAATCCAACCGCTGATTCAGATGCCTGGATGAGAGTATGGGGATAGGTTTGCCAGATCTGGTCCCAATTGGGCTTGCTGGCTTGCGCGATGGCATTGTCGGTACGGCAGTGACGGCAGCCAAAGCCGTCTAGAATAATTAGTAGAACAGGTTTTACCTTCATAAATTATATTAGCTTCTGGTGCGCAATCAGGCGCAACCTTTTCTATACTTGGAACTATTTTTTTAATGTCTAATTTTAGTATATTTTAATACTTATTGCATTATAATATTCTTTAAATCGATTGATTTTTAAAGGGTACTTACCAATGAGTACTGTTAATACAGGCACTGCAACCATTTTGAACCTGGAACATATAGATCTGATCGACAAAGACGAGCACATTGAACAGGCCTCCCGTGCCATGAAGGCCATGTCGCATCCGTTGCGCTTAAAAATATTATGCGTTCTCGGTGATCGGGAAGTCAGCGTACAGGATATTGTGGACAGTGTCGGCACCTCGCAGAGCAACATTTCCCAGCACCTTGCCATTCTTCGCGACAAAGGCGTTCTGCGCACCCGCAAAGATGCCAATCGTGTTTTCTACCGCGTCGGCGACACACGCACATTGCGCCTGATCAGCATGATGCGCGATGTCTTTTGCGGCTTCTCAAAATAATCACCGCATACTAAATAACGATAATAATAACGCCACGTTAGTGGCGTTTAGATCACTATCAAGCCCACCCAAGCCGTCACTGGCCAAAATAAGCTGCTGTCCCATATATAATCCGTCATATAATTTGCTTGGCATAAATAATTAGAATATAATTATTTTCTAATATACAAGCGTGCGGAGTAATGCAGAACTAGTGCCTGCCCGTAGTAATGCATACAATTCCTGCGTCAACCCGATCAGGCTACGAACCAGGGAGCGATTAAAAATGCATCTGCGTCAACCACGCTATCACGTCAGGCGGCTCAGTGCTCTGGTGCTATCCGCTGCATTTGGGCTGGCGCACCTTAGCGTTGCGACTGCACAAACACTCAGCTTTGATCAATGCGTAGCAACTGCGCTACGTCAAAATCCCGATTTATCCGTTAGCCGTGCTCAACTGGATCAGGCCCTGGCCGGACTGCGTCAGGCACAAGGTAGTCGACTGCCCAAACTCACTGCTTCAGTCAACGCCACCCGTACCAACGATGCCCTCAACGCGTTTGGCCTCAAGTTATCGCAGCGCAACGCCACTTTCAATGATTTCGGCGCCAGCCAGTTCACCGGCCCGGCCTCGCTGGGTGTTGCGCCGGACAATCTCAACCACCCCGGCAACGTCAACAATTTCAATACCCGCCTGGAAGTCCAATTACCGCTCTACACGGGCGGCCTGATTGAGGGCAACATCGAGCAGGCGCAAGCCTATATCATGGCCGCCCAGCATGGCGATGTGGCGGCGCGTCAGCAAGTTATTTTCAACGTATTGCAAGCCTATCAAGGCGTTCACTCTGCGCGCGCTTTCGTCAGCGTGGCGCAACAGGCTGAGACGGCCACTGCCGCCCAGGTCAAAAACATTGAAAACATGGTCAAGGGCGGTGTGGTGGTGAAGAGCGATCTGCTGTCAGCCCAGGTACGTCTCGAAGATGTGCGCATCCAAGTGATGCAGGCCAGAAACGCCGAGGCCGCGGCATTGGATCAGCTGCATATTCTGCTTGGCATACCTTTAGCTGATCCACTCGATGTTGGCGCACCCGTCATGCCGACCGCCGTAGTGGGGAGCACTGCTGATTTACGTGCCCAGGCACTGGCCGACAACCCGAAACTGAAGGCCATGCGTGACAAACTGGGTGCCTCGCAGGCTGGCGTCAAAGTAGCCAAAGCCGGTCTGTTCCCACAGGTGGGCCTGATGGCGCGACAGGACTGGAACGACAGCAAGGTCGGCTTTTCCGCCAGCTCGTATACGCTCGGCGGGCAGCTAAGCTGGACCGTGTTCGACGGTAATGTCACACGTGGGGCAGTCGATCGCGCCTCGGCCAGCCATGCCGAGCAACAGGCGCGCCTGTTGCAGGCAGAAAATGGAATAGCCTTGCAGGTGGATGATGCGCGCCGCAAGGCCGAAGAAGCCGAATTTCGCCTGGGTGCACGCCAGCTCGCTGTAAAAAGTGCCGATGCGGCCGTCGATCTAGTCAACAAGCGCTATGCTAACGGCGTAGCCACCATCGCCGAACTACTCGCCTCACAAGCCCAACAGGACAAGGCTCACGCTGACGTAGTGGCAGCCCAGTATGACCTCGCTGTGCAGCGCGCCAGCCTCAAGCTGGCTATCGGCAAGCTCGAACCAGACCAGTTATAAAACCAGGGAGTTGATCGTGAATCATCGAGCCATGAAAGCCATTAAGCCCGCTACTGTTGCGCTGGCGCTAACGCTTGCTCTGAGCGGATGCGGCGAAAAAGACAAACAACAGCAAACCGCAACGCCTGCGGCCTCGGTCACCGCCCATATTGCCGTCGTGCAAAAAACCGTATTGCCCGTTATTTCCACCGCTCCTGGCAGCGTCATTGCAGAACAACAAGCCCAGATTGCTTCGCGCCTGATGGGCTTTATCCGTGAAATAAACGTGCAGGAAGGGCAAAGCGTCGTCGCAGGCCAGCGTCTGTTCACGGTCGACCCAAGTGATATTCAAGGCCAGGTAAGCCAGGCCAGGGCCGGACTGGCGCAGGCTGAAGCGGGGCTCGCCGATGCCAAAAACGATTACCAGCGCTTTGCCACCTTATACAAGGAAGAGGCCATTCCCAAACAGCAGTGGGACAAAATACGCCTGCAATACCAGGTAGCCCAGCAGCAGGCTGCAGCTGCGCGCGCTGGTCTCGGCAGTGCCGCCGCGCAAATGCGCTATGCGACATTGACCGCGCCGTTCGCTGGCATCATTACGCAAAAACTGGCCAACGTGGGTGATCTTGCCACCCCCGGCAAACCGGTACTGATGCTGGAAAACCAATCCAGGCTGCAGGTACAGACCAGCGTCTCGTCCGCTGTGTTCAACCACCTGAAGCTGGGAGACAGCGTCAGCCTGCAGGCCGGCAGCAGTACCGCGATCACCGGCAAGATCGCGCGCCTGGTGCCTGCTGCTGACCCGGCCACGCGCACCTATCTGGTCAAAATCGATTTGCCACAGGGCACCCAGCTCAAGAGCGGCATGTATGTGCTGGTCGCCTTCCCTACCGGCCAGCGTGAAGGTGTGCGCGTCCCGCAATCAGCGGTACTCGACCGTGCCGGCATCACCGGCGTGTTCGTGGTGGACAATCAAGGTATCGCCCATTACCGCATGGTGCGCGTCGGCGATACCAGCGATGGCCAGGTGGAAATCCAGGCCGGCCTGACCCCCGGCGAGCGCGTCGTGACCTCGGCCACCGCCCAGCTGCAATCCGGCGACAAAATAGTCAATGCAGGGAGCGGCAATGTCTGATCCCAGCCCGGCACCCCTGAACATCGCGGGCAAGATCGCCCGCACTTTCCTGGAATCGAAAATTACCGCCATGCTGATGCTGGCGGTGACACTGGCCGGCGTCATGGCGCTATTCATCACCGCACGCGAATACAACCCGCAAATCGTGGTGCCGGCCGCCAACATTATCGTCGCCAAGCCGGGCGCATCGGCCACAGAAATCCAGAACCTGGTGGTGAAGCCGCTGGAAGCGATCATGAACGCCCAGTCCGGGGTGAAACATACCTTCGGCTATGCCGTCTCCGACTTCGGCGTCGTCACGGTTCAGTTCGACGTCGGCGAAGACCAGGAAAAGAGCCTGGTCAAGCTCTACAACCAGTTGATGCAGAACCTCGACAGCATTCCGCCGGGCGCCATGCAGCCGATAGTCAAACCCATCAACGTGGACGACGTGCCGATCATGACGCTGACACTGAGCTCCACCCAGATGGACGACTATCAGTTGCGCCAGGTGTCCACCCGCGTGCTCGAACAACTGCGCAATGTGCCGGGCGTGTCCTTCACCCAGCTGGTGGGGGGCGCACGCCGGGCAATCAATGTGTGGATTTCACCCGCCAAACTGGCAGCGGCCGGCCTCAGCCTCGACCAGGTCGACAAGATGCTGCAAGGCGCCAACGTCTCCGTGCCGATCGGCACCCTGGTGGACGCCAACCGCAACCAGCCATTGCGCCTGTCCGGCTTTATCGGCAACGCGCGCGAAGTGGGCGAGATCATCGTCGGTGCGCCCAATGGCAAACCGGTATTTCTGAAGGACGTTGCCACCATCCAGGACGGCGCGGCGGAAACCGATGAACAGACCCGTTTTGCCTACGGCCCCGCCGCTCATGACCCAGCCTATCGCGGCGAAGCACCGGCGGTCACCATCGCCATCGCCAAAAAAGCCGGCACCAATGCAGTCGTCGTCGCTGACGCGGTAATCAAGAAACTGGACAATCTGAAACGCCAGGCGATCCCCCAGGGCATTCAAGTCGCCGTCACTCGCGACGACGGCGCCAAGGCCAACGACGCAGTGAATACCCTGATGGAACATCTGGGTATCGCCATCGGCTCGGTGGTGGTGATTCTGGTGCTGTTCCTGGGCTGGCGCGAAGCCGCCATCGTTACCCTCACCGTACCGCTGATCCTGTTTGTGGTGCTGACCGTCGGCCTCATCGCCGGCCAGACCATCAACCGCATTACCCTGTTCGCGCTGATACTGTCCTTGGGTCTGCTGGTGGACGCGGCCATTGTGGTAGTGGAAAACATCCACCGGCACATGCACCATGGCGGCGGCAAGAACTTCAAGGAAGCGTTGGTCACCGCCACCAACGAGATCGGCAACCCCACCAATATCGCCACCATCGCGGTTATCCTGGCGTTTATCCCGATGGCTTTCGTCACCGGCATGATGGGGCCATTCATGCGCCCCATCCCGTTCAACGTGCCGATCGCAATGATTGCTTCGCTGGTGATCGCCTACATGGTGGTGCCCTGGGCTGCCAACCGCTGGCTCGCCGGCAAGGCCGCCAAGTCGCTCGCGGAGCGGCCCGCACTGGAGGACAACGCCACCGAACCGCAAGACCGGCTGCACCGCGCCTACGTGACGGTGATTACGCCGTTTATCCAGCACGCTGGCCGCCGCAACCTGCTATTCCTGGTGGTGCTGGGCCTGCTGCTGGCAGCGATGCTCCAGCCGGCCTGGCAATTCATCCGGCCTTCCGGCCTGAACGGTCCGTTGTCGGCGCTGGGCGTGGAGCTGAAAATGCTGCCCAACGACAACACCAACACCTTCCTGGTGCAGGTGGACACACCGGCCGGCACGTCATTGGCCGAAACCGACCAGGTGACACGCGCGGTAGGCGACGTTCTGGCCAAAACAAAATACGTGACTGACTACCAGACCTTTCTCGGCATGACCGCCCCGGTGGATTTCGCCGCTCTGGTGCGCGGCGATATGCTGAAACGCGGCGACAATATCGCCCAGCTGCGCGTCAACCTCACCAGCAAACATGAGCGCTCCGTGTCGTCGCACAAAATCGTCAATAATTTCAATGTGGCACTGGCGCCGGTACGCAAGGCTTTCCCGCAGGCCAAGCTGAAACTCTACGAGACCCCGCCCGGACCGCCGGTGCAGTCGCAGATTCTGGCCGAACTGTACGGACCGGACTACAACAAGCTGCGCGCCGCGGCGACAGACGTGGATAAGGATTTCAGCAAGGTCTACGGCATCGTCAACGTGGATGATTCAGTGACCGCCAGCGTGGATGCATTCCATGTGAAAGTGGACCGCGAAAAAGCCGCCCTATCGGGCGTGGCGGTGGGGCAAGTCGGCAAGCTGCTGCATGACTATGTATCGGGGTTTTCCATCGGCACCGTGCACGTGGATGATGCACGCGAACCGGTAGACATTACCGTGCGCCTGCCGCGCAGCGAACGCCAGACGCCGCAGCAGATCCTGTCCATTCGCATCACCAACCTGTCCGGCCAGCAAATACCGCTGTCTGCCATCGCCAGCGTGGAACGCGCCACCCAGGACAAACCGATCTACGACCGCGACCAGCATCCCGTGGTCATGGTTGGCGGCGAATTGCTGAAATCCAGTCCGGTATATGCCGTATTGGCGTTGGACAAGATGATCGACGGCAAACTCCTGCCCTCCGGGGTGACGTTCAAGACCGGCAACCTCGGCTTCGTCGAGGCCCAACCCGATGACGTAATGAGCTACCATCTGCTGTGGGGCGGCGAGATGCGCCTCACCCTGGACGTGTTCCGCGACCTCGGTTCCGCCTTCATCGTGGCGTTGGTATTCATTTATCTGATGCTGGTGGGCTACTACAAGTCGTTCATGATGCCGCTGATCGTGATGGGCGCGATTCCGCTCACGCTGGTGGGAGTGTTCCCCGGCCACTGGATCACCCAGCAGGCCTTCACCGCCACCTCGATGATCGGCGTTATCGCGCTGGCCGGCGTGGTGGTGCGTAACTCGCTGCTGCTGATCGACTTCATCATCGATTACCGGGCACGCGGCTACGGCCTCGAGGAAGCGGTAATCGAAGCTGGCGCGGTACGCTTCCGCCCCATCATGCTGACCGCACTCGCCATCATCCTGGGTTCAGCCATCATGGTGACCGATCCGGTATTCGGGGGCTTGGCGGTGTCATTGATTTTCGGTACCTTTGCTTCTACAGTACTGACGCTGATCGTGATCCCGCTGATGTATTACCTGTGGGAGCGTCGCCTGCTGGCGCGTCAAAACAGAACCATTTAACCAAACTGAAGGAAACACCATGACCGTAGAACGTGCAGTTCGTATTATCGCCGGCCTGTTCATCATGATCTCCCTGCTGCTGGCGCATTTGGCCGGCACCGTGGACATGGGCCATATCAGCTGGCTGTGGCTGACCGCCTTTGTCGGCTTCAACCTGTTTCAGAGCGGCATTACGCGTTTTTGCCCAATGGATATCATGCTCAAAAAAGCCGGTATCAAAACCGGCTGCGGCCTTTAATCCAGGGAGTTTATTTTGGAATTTATTCAACAAAACATCTGGCTGGTTCTGCTGGCTGCGTTTTCCGGCATCATGCTGATGCTGCCCATCATCCGCGGCAAACTGAGTGGTGCACTCAGCGCCGATACCACCCAGGCGGTGCAGCTCATCAATCATCAGGATGCGCTGATTCTGGACGTGCGCGAAGCCAACGAGTTCGCCGCCGGGCACATTGCCAATGCGCGCCACATCCCGCTAGGGCAGCTGGCTACCGGTCTCAAACCTCTGGAAAAGCACAAAGACAAGACCATCGTGGTGAATTGCCAAAGTGGTACGCGTTCCGCCATGGCCTGCGGCGTCTTGCGCAAAAATGGTTTTACCCAAGTTTACAACCTCAAAGGCGGCATCAAGGCTTGGGAACAGGCCGGTCTGCCGACGGTGAAATAGCATGTCCACAGTCACCATGTATTGCACCGCAGTATGTCCCTACTGCGTCATGGCCGAGCGCCTGCTACAGGGCAAGGGGGTCAGCGTGGAAAAAATCCGCGTCGACCTCGACCATAACCGCCGCACGGAAATGATGACGCGCAGCGGCCGTCGTACCGTACCGCAAATCTATGTGGGCGATACCCACGTTGGCGGTTTCGACGACCTCTCCGCATTGGATCGTGCCGGCAAACTGGACCTTCTGCTGAAAAGCTGAACGCCCGGCTTGAAAAACGCCTGAAATGCCACACCTATCGGATATATTTTAACCGAGGTGCTTAATATGAATCTGGTCTGCCCGTCCTGTCAGGCGGTTAACCGTATCCCCGCCGAACGCGTCAATCAGGCACCCAAATGCGGCAAGTGCGGCGCACCGCTGCACTCGGGGCTGCCGCTCGATCTGACAACCAGCAACTTCGACCGCTTCATCACCCGCAATGATTTGCCAGTGCTGGTGGATTTCTGGGCAAGCTGGTGCGGCCCGTGCAAAATGATGGCGCCGGTGTTCAAACAAACGGCTGCGGAACTGGCCAGTCAGGTGCGCTTTGCCAAGGTCGAGACGGAGGCCGAGCAAGCGCTGGCTGCACGCTACAATATCCGCAGCATCCCCACCCTGATTTTGTTCAAAAACGGTACCGAGGCGGCACGCATGTCGGGAGCGCTGGATGCCAACGGACTCAAACGTTGGCTGGCGCAACAGGTATAAGTGTCGAAGCGTGGCTAGTAAGCGACGACCTGCGGATCCAGGCTACGCCACAAATACCAGGTCGCCACCGAACGCCACGGGCGCCAGACTTCGGCCAGACTACGCATTTTGATTTTGCTGATCGGCGCGCCGTTCTGATAATGCGCGGCCATGGCTTTTTGCAGGCCGATGTCATCAAGCGGCAGCACATCCGGACGCAGCAGGTAGAACATCAGAAACATTTCCGCGGTCCAGCGGCCAATGCCCCGTACCCGGCACAATTCAACAATCACCGCCTCGTCGTCCATATCCTGCCACAAGCCGGGATGCAGTGAGCCATCGACAAATTTGGCCGCGAGATCGCGCAGGTATTCAACTTTTCGCAGCGAAAAACCGCATGTGCGCAAAACCTCAGGCGCAGTATTTGCAATGACTTCCGGCGTGACTACAACACAAGCCAACAAACGCTGCCACACCGCTTCGGAGGCTTTCACCGAAATCTGCTGCCCGGCGATAGAGCGCGCCAGCGTAGAAAACGCGTCACCCCGGCTGCGCAGACTGATTTCCGGATAACGCGCAATCAGCGATTTCAATACAGCATCGGCTGCGGACAGTTCCTGGGTAGCTTGCTGCCAATACTGCGGATGCATCAGGCGTTCAACCGGGTGAGCAGCGTTTGCAGCTTGTCCGGCTCGTGGCCGCGCATGATTTTGTTTGCCTGGGTGGCGGCCTCCACGCTGTTGCTTTTGAGCACTCGCTGTTTGACCGAGAGCAGACTGGCCGGGTGCATGGAATAGCTGCGCAGCCCCAGCCCCAATAACAGTCGTGTGAACAACGGGTCGCCCGCCATTTCGCCGCACACTGATACCGGCTTGCCGGCTTTCTCGCCCGCGCGGATGGTCATCGCGATCAGCTGCAATACCGCCGGGTGCAGCGGATCGTACAAGTGCGCCACGCTGTCGTCAGCACGATCTATCGCCAGTGTGTACTGGATCAGGTCGTTAGTGCCTATCGACAGGAAATCCATGCGCTCGGCAAAACTCTGTGCGGCCAGTGCAGCGGCAGGGATTTCGATCATGCCTCCCACCTTCACGGCCGGATCAAACGCGATGCCGTCGACAACCAGGCTGGCCTTGGCCGCCTCGATCGCGTACTGGGTCTGGCGCAACTCCGGCAAGTTTGACAGCATGGGGATAAGGATACGTACTTGCCCAAAGTGCGAAGCACGCAGAATGGCGCGCAACTGGGTGCGAAATAATTTCGGTTCAGCCAGGCACAGTCGAATCGCGCGCAGACCGAGTGCCGGATTGAGGCTGTGGGCAGTAAGTCCGGCCAGCGGCTTGTCCGCACCCAGATCGAGGGTACGAATGGTCACCGGCATGCCGTTCATTGTCTGCGTCACTTCGCGATAAGCTTCGAACTGCTCATCCTCGCTGGGCAGATCCGCGCGATTCATAAACAGGAATTCACTGCGAAACAGACCGATGCCCGTCGCACCGGATTCCTGCACAGCCGCTACATCTTGCGGCAGTTCAATGTTCCCATGCAGCTCCACTACCACGCCATCCAGCGTGGCGGCGCGGTTACCCTTCAGGCGTTTGAGCTTCTGGTGTTCAATCTTCCATTCGTTCTGGCGCAGCCGGTACTCTTCCAGCACCGTTTCATCCGGGTCGAGAATCACCACCCCGTTGTCACCATCCACGATGATGATTTCATTTTCTCGAATCAGGCTGCGTCCGTTGTGGAGTGCCATCACCGAGGGGATATTCAGGCTGCGCGCAAGAATGGCGGTATGGGATGTGGCGCCGCCCACGTCGGTAATGAATGCCGCAAACTGCTGGCGTTTGAAACCAATCATGTCGGCTGGGGACAGATCGTGGGCCACCAGGATACCGTCATGACGCTCGTCTTCGGCCAGCGGCAAATGTCCGGGATGCCCCAGCAATACCTTGATGACGCGCTCCACCACCTGCACCACGTCGGTCTTGCGCTCGCGCAGATAGAGGTCGTCAATTTCATCGAACTGCGCCACCAGCTGCTCCATCTGCTGGGTAAGCGCCCACTCCGCGTTACATTGCTGGGTTTCGATAAGCTGTTTTGGTGCTTGCGACAGCATCGAGTCATTCAGAATCATCAAATGCATGTCGAGGAATGCCGGCAACTCGGCCGGGGCATTGGCGGGGATCTGGCTATGCAATGCACTCATCTCGGCGCGCACCGTCTGCACCGCTTCGTCGAAGCGCTCCAACTCCTCCGCAATGTGCGCCTTTTGCAACACATAATGCGCAACTTCAATACGGGTGTGCGAGGCCAGCCGGGCAGGTCCAATGGCAATCCCACTGGACACGCCGATGCCGTGCAGCGTGGCGCTCACTCGCCTTCTCCGAACTTGTCGTTGATCAATGCCAGCAGAGTGTCCATGGCCGCCGACTCATCCTCACCTTCGGTTTCCAGGTTGATGGTGCTACCTCTGGCTGCCGCCAGCATCATGACGCCCATGATGCTTTTGGCGTTGACCCGGCGGTTATTGCGGGTGAGCCAGATTTCGCTCTGGAACTGTCCGGCGGTCTGCGTGAGCTTGGCTGAGGCGCGCGCATGCAGCCCGAGCTTGTTGATGATTTCAACGTCCTGTTGCAGCATCGCACAACTCCGGTGAAATATGCAGGATGCCTTCGTGGCCACCAGAGAGTGCCTTGATTACCAGCTTGTCGAGCGGTTCATGGCGATAAGTCAGTGCGCGGATCAGCATGGGCAGGTTGACCCCGGCAATGCCTTCCACCCGTCCAGGGTAAAGCAGGCGGCAGGCAGTATTGCACGGCGTGGCGCCGTAAATATCCGATAGCATCAATACGCCGTCACCCTGGTCAAGCTCGTCTATCATCTGCTGGGCTTTCGCCGTCATCGCCATGATGTCCGGGCAATCCATCACGTTCAACGGTGTGAGATAAGGCGGGCGTTCACCCATAACGTGGGTGGCGCATTGAATCAGACTTTCGCCCAGGCTGCCGTGGGCGACAATGAGTATGCCAATCATGGTGAATCCACTTCAGTAAACCGAAGCGGGTATTCTACCGCAGGGAAGCATGGTCGGAGAGATTAGCATCGACGTGCTTGCGCCGCATGATGCGCAGCGCGATCTGAAACATCACTGCTTTGGCGCAGCAAATGAATCGCTGCCACGTCCGGTGCTCTCGACGAATGTGACTAGCGCCGACACTCGGCAGACTGGCCGGCCTGTTTGAGATAGGCAATCAGGTCAGCACGTTCAGTCCGATCCCGCACGCCGTCGTAGGTCATCGTCGTGCCAGGCACCATTTTTTTCGGATCGGTCAAAAACTGATCGAGCGTGCGGGCATTCCAGACAATATTCGAGTGCCGCATTGCCGCCGAATAACTGAATCCAGAGACACTGCTGGCACGACGGCCAAACAGTCCGCAGTGTCTGGGCCCAACGCGGTCATACGCCAGTGCATGGCAGGCGAGGCAGCGTTTATAAATCTGCTCGCCACGACGCGCATCGGTTGCCGCACTGGCAGGCGTGACCACGCCCAGGGCGAGCATACCGACCAATATGCGTTGCCGCAGCTTCATGACATGAAGGCGGACGGCACGACCGGGCTCTCGCCCAGCGCCTGACGCAGCACTGCCCAGTGCATGGCCTCATCGCCCAGGATGCTGGCGGCGGCCTTGGCCAGTTCGCGGTTGCCAAACAGCGGTACCGCGCCTAGATAAGCACTGACTGCCCCTTGCTCAAGCTGGGCGGCAAACTTGAGCACATCGGTTTGCGATTTGAGTTGATCCACCGGGAAATTGTATTTTTCTTTCGCCAACGCCGGTTTGCCGCCCAGCTTTTTAATCGTGCTGGCGAGCACCTCGGCGTGTTGCTGGTGGTGCCCTTGAAATGTCAAAGCCAGTTCCAGCACGGGTTTTTGCAATAAACTGCTCTCGGCGCCCAGCTGATATGCGGCAATGGCTTCCAATTCGGCACTGAGCGCCGTATTAAGAATAATCACATCGCCACTGCGGGCGTGTCCAGACGTGGTGGCAAGCGCATCTTTACCCGCCAGTAAGGCTACGGCAGCCCCCGAAAGTACCAGACCAGAATGGGCAAGGAACTGGCGGCGCGACGCGATGGGTGTAGGCATAAGAAAGAATGACATGCTGGTCTCCTGAGTCGGTTACTGTTATGGGCGCGGCGGTTCCTGCCCGGTAATATTTGTCAGCACGTGCGCGACTATCCTGTCGCAGCGCGCACCGGCAAATGAAAACGCGTCAGTCATCGACACATCGATGTCACGCGACAAACGCTCGCGCAGCAAACCGCGCGCGCGAAAAAACCGGCTCCGTACCGTAGCTTCGGGAATAAGCAATGCGGCAGCCACTTCCCCCACGCTCAACTCCTCCACTGCACGCAGCATGAACACCGTGCGAAACACATCGGGCAGGTCGTCGATCCCGGCTTCTATCAATTGCCGCACTTGCGCCCGCATGGCCATGCGCTCGGGTTGCTCATCGGGGTTCTGTTCCATCGAAGCCTCCGCATTCGGTGCATCCATATCCAAGGCAGTATCGAGCGGGATGATCTGTGCGCTGTGTCGGCGCAGCCGCCCCAGGCTCTCGTTGACCACAATACGCACCAGCCAAGTGGACAGCTTTGCATCCGCATGAAAACTGCCCAGCGCACGCCAGGCGCTCATATAGGCAGCTTGCAGGGCATCTTCAGTCTCAACGTCATTTTTCAAAATGCTGCGCGCGGTGCGGAATAGCAGCCGGTTATTACGTCGCATGATGCGTTCGAAAGCGTGCGGATCGCCCTGCAGCGCACGCGTCACCAGCTCGACGTCAGTCAAATCGTGCAAAGCTGGAAAACCGCTCAGCTCAGCGTCCAAAGCTTTCATGGTGCCCCCTGGAAAAATTCACTATTGCCCATTAGATGCAGGCGTGTAGCGCCCCGTTCCCGCTGGACCGAATCCTGTGGATGAGGTGGGTTTGTCCACCCGAAAATGAATTAAAAACGGTTGCCTGAACGGCAAAGCTGGTGTGCAGAATCTGCGGAGCTAAGATCCCGTTTCGAAATGCAGACGTTGTTTCATGCCGTCGGTGAGTTCGACATGCCCTTGCCCGTCGATAAACATCACATCGGCCACGCCCATGCGTTGCGCTGCAGCACGCCAGCCAGTACTCCCCGAAATGAAAATGGGCTTGCTGGCGACATCCGACAAGGTACCGGCATGGCCTGACGGCGGAATCAACACGGTTACCGCTCGTACCCCTTGCGCGGGCCAGCCGGTGCGCGGATCGATGATGTGGCAATAGCGCTTGCCGCCCACTTCGAAGTAGCGCTGATAGTCGCCCGAGGTGCCGATCGCTTCGCCATCGCGTAATTCCAGCGTGGCGATGGGACCGGGGCCGCGCGGATTCTGGATGCCTACGCGCCACGGACGATCACCGTGCTGCCCCAGCGCCAGGATATTGCCGCCAATATTGATCAGCGCGTTTTTTACCCCCTGGCTGCGCAGGTAGCGGGCAGCCACGTCCAGCGCATAGCCCTTGGCATACCCCCCCAGATCCAGCCGCACGGCAGGGTTGGTGCTGTGGAATAGGATGCCGTCGATAACGATGTCGCGCATTTGCGGATTGGCGCGCACCAGTTCGGCGATTTTTGCCGGATCAGGCAATTTCGCCTTGAAAGTATCGGACTGAAACCCCCACAACCGGATCAGGTTGCCGATGGCCGGGTTGAACAAGCCTTGCGATTGTTCCGAATAACGCGTGGCGTCACGAATAATCGGGATCATGCCGGGCGCAATCGCGGCCTGACTCGGACTCAGCGCAAAAATACCGTTCATGCGCTCCAGCGTGCCCGGCTCCCAGGCATGCAGGCTGTGATGCATCTCGTCGAAATCGCGCAATATTTGTGCGGTGACACGACGCGCCTTGGCCTCCGGTTCGCCGTAAATGCTCACCTCTACACGCGTGCCAAACACGTAGCTTTCCTGGGTGTAGAGAGGTTGCCTGGCGCAGCCCGCCAAGGTCAGCAGCAATAGCGCAACAACGCCGATCAAACGCATCGTCGCTCCAGTGCATCGATGAACATCCCGGCTACGTTAAAACCGGTCTGCTGGGTGATTTCCTGAAACCCGGTGGGGCTGGTGACGTTGATTTCGGTGAGATAGTCGCCGATTACGTCCAGCCCGACCAGAAACAGGCCCAGATCGCACACCGCCGGCGCAATGGTCTGCGCAATTTCGCGGTCGCGTTCGGACAGGGGCTGTGCGACGCCGCGTCCGCCCGCAGCGAGATTGCCGCGCGTTTCACCCTCGGCGGGAATCCGCGCCAGCGCAAACGGCACCACCTCGCCATCAATCAGCAGGATGCGCTTGTCGCCCTGGGTAATTTCCGGGATATAACGTTGCGCCATCACCGTGCGGGTTTCCAGCTGGGTCAATGTTTCCACGATGACATTGAGATTCGCGTCACCACCACGTACCCGGAAAATTCCCGCTCCACCCATGCCATCCAGCGGCTTGAGAATCACGTCGCCGTGCTCTGTAAGGAATTCCTTGATATGGGCGGCACGCCGCGTTACCAGGGTGGGCACGGTAAATTGCGGGAAACGTGCGATGGCCAGTTTTTCATTGAAATCACGCAGGGAATCGGGGCGATTGAATACCCGCGCGCCGTGGCTTTGCGCCAGCTCCAGCAAGTGCGTGGTGTACAGGTATTCAGTATCGAACGGCGGGTCTTTGCGCATCACCACCGCATCGAAGTGGCTCAATGGCGTCGCCTCGGCGGCTCCCAACTCAAACCAGTTGGCGTTGTCGGCAGTAACGCGCAACGGCTTGGCGTAACCAATGACCTGATTGTCGCGCAGGATAATGTCCGCCTGGCGCAGCGCAAACAGCGTATGGCCGCGCGCCGCTGCTTCGCGCAGCATGGCTACCGAACTGTCCTTGTAGGCTTTGAGCGCGGCTAACGGGTCGAGGATAAAGACAAGCTTCATTGATTATCCGGATCGGTTTGTTCCAGTTCGATGGATGCCGCCAGCATCGCCAGCCGTGCCACCACGCCGTAAGTGTAGAAGCGGTTGGGAGTGGAATCGGGACTGGCCGAGCGGTTGGGTGTGCAACACGGCGCTGCGAATGCCAGCGGCACGAAGTGCATCCCCGGCGAATTGAGATTCTCATCCGGCCCGCGTCCGGTATGCACGCGGTAAAACCCGCCCACCACGAAATGGTCCACCATGTACACCACCGGTTCTGCCACCGCATCGTTGATGCTCTCGAAGGTGTGCACCCCCTCCTGGATAATGACTTCGGAGATTTGCTGGCCTTCCTTGCCCACCGCCATCTTGTTGCGCTGCTTGCGGTTCAGTTCACGCACTTCGGACGGGTCTTTGACCGTCATGATGCCCATGCCGTAAGTACCCGCATCGGCCTTGGCAATCACAAAAGGCTCGGCGTCAATTTTGTACTCGGCGTATTTGTTGCGGATTTGTTCGAGCACGATGGCGACATTTTTCTCCAGACATTCTTCGCCCTGACGCTCCTGAAAATTGACACGTCCGCAGGTGGAAAAATACGGATTGATGAACCATGGATCGAGCCCGATCAACGCGGCAAACTCCGTCGCCACCTGATTGTAGGCGGAAAAATGGCGTGACTTGCGGCGCACATGCCAGCCGGCGTGCAGGGGCGGCAACAGCGATTGCTCGATGTTTTGCAGCAGGGGGGGGATGCCGCCGGACAGATCGTTGTTGAGCAGGATCGCACACGGGTTGAAGCCCGCCACACCGATGCGGTTGCCGTTGCGCACGATGGGCTCGAGCAGCAGCGATGCGCCGTCTGGCAAATCCACCTTGAGCGGTTCGGTCAACTCCGGTATCAGACTGCCCAAGCGCACTTCCAGCCCGGTTTGCTGCAGGATATTGGCCAGCTGCGCCACGTTTTGCAGATAGAACAGATTGCGCGTGTGGTTTTCCGGGATCAGCAGCAGGCGCTGTGCGTCCGGGCAGATTTTTTCCACCGCGCCCATCGCCGCCTGCACCGCCAGCGGGATGAAATCAGGATTGAGATTATTAAACCCGCCGGGGTACAGATTGGTATCCACGGGCGCCAGCTTGAAGCCGCTGTTGCGCAGATCTACCGACGTATAAAACGGTGCGGCGTGTTCCTGCCACTGGCTGCGAAACCAGCGTTCAATCTGCGGTGTTGCGCCCAGAATCAGGCGCTCCATGTCCAGCAGCGGCCCGGTGAGGGCAGTCGTTAAATGCGGTACCATGCGCAAGCCTCGTGTAATCGTTATGAGTGGATTATATCCCGTAGACCCGGTCTTTCTGTTCATGTTCAACATCGTTCTCTATCAGCCGGAAATCCCGCCCAATACCGGCAACGTCATCCGTCTTGCCGCCAATACCGGCTGCACCCTGCATCTGGTCAAACCGCTCGGCTTTTCGCTGGAAGACAAACAGTTGCGCCGCGCCGGGCTGGATTACCACGAGTATGCCAGTATTGTGGTGCATGAAGACTGGGCAGCGTGCAGCGCCCGGTTGAATGGACAACGCATGTTTGCGCTCACTACCAAAGCGTCGTCCAGTATCGGCACCTGCCAGTTCGCGCCGGGCGACGTGTTTGTATTCGGTCCGGAAACGCGCGGGTTGCCGGCAGACGTGCTGGATGAATTCCCTAGCGAGCGGCGCATCCGCCTGCCGATGGTTGCCGGGAGCCGCAGCCTCAATTTATCGAACTCGGTCGCGGTGACGGTGTTTGAGGCATGGCGGCAGAATGGGTTTGGCGGGGGTGTTTAATGTAAGGCCGCCTATCTCGTCTAGCCGATGCTTGTCAAAGTGTTACTTGCATCAGCCCAAGTGAGGTAATTTTTTCAGACCTTGCGCCCGCCGTCGCGGCCAGCACTCGAACATCCAATCTTTTCCCTGTACACTTTTTACAATCGCCATCCGCATCACCGACACTAATTACATGCCACCGCCTTCTGCTGAAGACCCCCTGATCGACTTGCTTTCCCGCTGTGCGCTCAGGGATCAGCAGGCATTTGAACGCCTCTATCGCGTCACCTCGGCAAAACTGTTTGGCGTTGTGCTACGTATAGTTAGAAGACAGGACTGGGCGGAAGAAATCCTGCAGGAATCATTCGTTAATATTTGGCACCATGCGCCGAGCTATGCGAGCAGGAAAGCAGCGCCGATGACCTGGATGACGCATATTGTGCGCAACCGGGCGCTGGACTGGTTGCGGCGCCCGCAGCGCGAGGATGCGGTGAGCGAAGATGCTGAAGAAAACTGGCCGGATGAATCCGCAGGGTTGTTCGACCGGCTAGCGCAGTCACGCGATGCGGCCGTGTTGAATGACTGCATGGGACAGATTGAAGCCAGGCAAAGGCAGACAATTGCGCTGGCTTTCTGGCAGGGCTTGACGCATTCGGAGCTGGCCCAGCATTTGCGGTT
>JANMKH010000207.1:0-1615 GCA_031371965.1 Sulfuriferula sp. | reverse complement strand
GCATCGTCCTGAGATGAGTTTTGCAGGGGTCTGGTACGACATCGGCACGTGCCAGATACATTTAATCTGCCTGCCCAACCCGGATACGAGTCTGGCGCGTCCCGAACATGGTGGGCGCGACCGCCATATCGCGCTTGCCGTCACGGATATTTCCCAACTCAAGGCACGTCTCGACAATGCCGGTGTGGCCTACACCACCAGTCAGTCCGGCCGGTCCGCGCTGTTTTGCCGCGACCCGGATGGCAATGCGCTGGAATTTGTCGAGAGCTGAGTTTTAGTGCGCGGCGATTTCCTGTCTATGCGCCATATTGATTTTGGCTAGTAGTTTGGTCGCTTCATCGCGACGACCAGTGTCGGCATCTTCACGGCCCGCGCGCAGCGGGGCTTGCAAAGCCAGATGAAGATGAGAAATGGCCTGGGCATATTCGCCTTGATCAGCCAAGAAATCGGCGTAGAAATAGTTCGCATCGATGCTGCCCGGATCGAGTTTTAACGCCTTTTTCAGGTACTTGCGGGCTTTATCCTTATCGCCGAAGGAAATTGGCCAACTCGGCACCTTGGCATACAAACTCCCCAGACAAGTGTAAACCGCGCCATCCAGTGCCTGCGGGTTGATTTTCTCCGCATGCAGCAGCAATTCACGGGCTTCCTTCACTTTGATAAGCGCATCCACACCGCCTTCGACTGCGGCTGTGCTGGACAGGATCAGTGCGTCCATGATCATGGCTTCCGGTGCATCGGGATAGGTCTCGAGCAGGCTGTTTGCCTGACTGATCAGCGGCTGGAATGCGGCTGCCCGTGCCTTTTTTGGCGTTTGATAATTGATTTTGGCCCAACCATGACTCAGCGCGTCAATGGCGCTCATCAGGCTGGCGTCGTTAGCAAGGGCAGGAGAGGCTATGCCAGACCAGCAAAATATTGCAATGATCAAACCGGTTTTCATATCGTTATTCATAGTCGAGGCGCGAATTTCTGACTACGTTAACCCGTCATTATGAATTTCTGTATAGCGGCTCCAGAGAATCGGTATTTTTCGTTTTAACCAGTTTACCGCCCGGTTTGTGCTGGTTAAATAAACTCCACAAGACATCCCCATGCCACTGCGCCTGCGTTTTCGAATATAGCGCACCATCCAGTTGGGTAATGGCATCGGCCAGTTCAGGCTCGCACAGGCGTGCCAGTGCGGTCAGACTGGCGGGTGGCGACTGGCGCCAGCGCTGTTTCGCCCAGGCGAGCAATTGCGTTTTCGCCTGGGCTGCATTGTTCTCCATGCAGGCCTTCCTGAATTGTTTTTCCAACTGGCCGAGCGTTTCTTCCGATGCTACATCGGCTCCGGCCGGAGGCGTTTTCTGGTGCGCCCGCCACCACCAGGCGAGCAGTGTGATCAGCCAGCCCAAACCGAGCAACAATGCCAGCCACGGCCACCAGCGCTGAGAACCGCTGACGAGCGCGCCAGAAGATTGAGGGGCATTGCTGGATAAAGTCGTTGATGTAGGTGTTTGAGTGACAAGGGGAGCCGGCGAGGGTGGCGGCGCGGATACCTGATTTGGGCTGCCGGGGAGAACGGTGATGCTGCGCGCGGGCAAACGCGCCACTTCCGGTTGATTGGTATTGA
>JANMKH010000191.1:0-4291 GCA_031371965.1 Sulfuriferula sp. | reverse complement strand
GTAGATGGCGGCGATCTTGGGCAATACATTGGCTGCGATGCCCTGCGCCACCAGCAGCGTTTCTGTTGTGTTGCAGGTGCCATAACGGCTGGTTTTGGCGTTGTCAGCGATACGCACCGCTTTGTCCGCGTCGGCGCGATCATCAATATACACATGGCACACGCCATGCAGATGCTTGATTACCGGAATGCGCGCATCGTTCATCAGGCGTTCGATCAGTCCCTTGCCGCCGCGCGGCACGATCACGTCCACATAATCCTTCATGGTAATGAGTTCGCCCACCGCCGCGCGGTCGGTGGTTGTTATCACCTGTACCGCAGTTTCCGGCAGACCGGCTGCGGCCAGCCCTTCGCGCACGCAGGCGGCAATCGCCTGGTTGGAACGGATCGCCTCGGAACCGCCGCGCAGGATGGCGGCGTTGCCGGATTTCAGGCACAGCCCGGCGGCATCGGCGGTCACGTTGGGACGTGCTTCATAAATGATCCCGATCACCCCCAGCGGCACGCGCATCTTGCCCACCTGGATGCCGGAAGGGCGGTATTTGAGGTCGCTGATTTCGCCTACCGGGTCGGGCAATGCGGCGATTTGCAACAGACCTTCCACCATGCCGGCCACTGATTTGGCATTCAGCGCCAGGCGGTCGAGTAACGCCTCGTCCAGCCCCTGAGCACGCGCAGCGGCCATATCCTCGGCATTGGCGGCGAGCAGTTTGTCGGCGTCGCGCTGGATGGCTTGCGCCATGACGCTGAGCGCCTTGTTTTTGGTATTGGTATCGGCGCGCGCTACGGCGCGTGAAGCGGCGCGGGCAGCACGTCCCACATCCTGCATGTAGGCTTTGATGTCCATATCAAATCCAGAGGTAAATGTTGAACCCGGATTTTAACCCGGAACGACGGCAGGATGCTTGGGTGACTTGGACAGGGGCTGCGCAGTGGCCGCTGAATGATTCTGGAAAAAGCAGTTAGTCCACGAAAAACACGAAAGGCACGAAATAAATCAACAGCTTGTACAGGCCTGGTCATTCACCCATTGGGTAACGATCTACGGCTTGATATTTCTTTGAAAATTTTGCGAGCTTTCGTCTTACAGCGAAATGCCTGCTTACCCTCATTTCGTGATTTTCGTGTTTTTCGTGGACCAATAGCCTTTTGAGGATGATGGCTCACTCAAGCAAAAATACAGGTTCCTGATCGGCAGGCATCTGCGCCAGCTCACCGGGGGTGAGCCGCGCATAAATCTCGATCAGATAGCCACTCGGGTCGCGCAGCCACAGTTCATGCAGCGGCGTGCCGCGCCAGGTGGTGCGCGGCGGCTTGACGATTTCGGCACCGGCTTGCCGGGCGCTATGGGCAGCCGCAATCACCGCAGCCTTGTTGGCCACGCCCAGCCCAAGGTGATACAGGCTGTAAGTGTCCAGCGTCTCGCCCCGGTCATTCACCAAGAGCACAAGGTTGAGATGCAGATGTGGCACGATGAAGGTGCTGAATCGGGCAGTACGGTCTTTCGGTTCGACGCCGAAAAACGCAGTATAAAAGTTCGTGCTGAGTTCCAGATCGGCGACGCGCAAGCTCATATGGAATTCGTGTGCAGCGGGGAAGCGGCTCGTGTCGGACATGCTGTTGACCTTTATTAATGGGCAGCGGAGAGGTGCGCGGATCTATTTGGCGGCGCGATTTTCAACGCCAGCTGACCGAGCGCATCCCACACATCACCGCTTTGCAAACCTTTGATGGTGCGGTCTATCGCGGCCGCATCGTGTAGCGCCTGGGTGAGCGTGGACAGACTGACGCGGGCGAGCGCCTTATCCACCAGCGCCTGGCGTGACTCCCATACCCCGGCTTCGCGCATCAGTTGGGCGGCGGGCTGGCCGCTGGCCTGGCCAGCCTTGATGCGGGTCAGGATGCGCAGTTCACGCGTGAGTGTCCACAGGATCAGCACCGGCGTTTCGCCTTCATTGCGCAGGCCGTCGAGCATGCGCATCAGGCGCGGCACATCGCCCGCCAGCAGTGCATCGGAGAGCTTGAAAACATCGTAGCGCGCCACGTCGAGCACGGCTTCGCGCACATTGTCGAAGGTGATGTTGCCGGGCGGAAACAGCAGCGCGAGCTTGCGGATTTCCTGCTGGGCGGCGAGCAGGTTGCCTTCCACGCGCTCGGTTAGAAAACGCAGCGTCTGGCTATCGGCTTGCAGGTTTTGCGCGGCCAGCCGCGTACCGATCCAGCGCGGCAACTGGTCAATGGTCACCGGGTTCACGCCGACCACGACACCGCTGGCATCCAGCGCAGTGAACCATTTGGCGTTGGTGGACTGGCGGTCGAGCTTGGGCAGCGTAATGAGCGTGATGGTGTCTGCAGGCAGCCTGGCGCAATAGGCTTGCAGGGCCTTGCCGCCTTCCAGCCCGGGCTTGCCGGAGGGAATGCGGATATCGGCCAGCCGCAGGCTGCCGAACAGGGAGAGATTATCGCCGGCAGAAAGCAGATCGTTCCAGTTGAAACGCGCTTCCACGGTGTGCACTTCACGTTCGCTGTAGCCCGCGGAACGGACGCTCGCGCGCACCATGTCCGCGGCTTCCAGTGCCAGTAACGGCTCGTCGCCGTATATCGTATAAAGCGGTTGGAGACCGCGTGCCAGGTGCTGGGCGAGTTGCTCCGCCTTGACGCGCATGCTTATTTGGCGCTGGCGATACGCTGCATGATCTGTTGCGCAGCGTCTTTCTGCATGTCACGGTACAGCAGCTGCTCTTCTGCGCCCTTGGCCAATACCTGGGCATCGTTATAGGTCATGTCGCGCGCCAGCAGCAGATTGGCGGGAGCCAGGATAACTTTGCCCTTGGGCGTGATGAGCTGGTATTGCACCCGGTATTGCAGCTGGAATTCACGCACCCGGCCGATGCCGGACAAGGCCACGATCACCTTGCTGTTCTGCACCGACATAATATCGATCACGCTTTCCGCCTTTTCTGCACTGGGCGCCAGGCGACCGGCATGCCCGAGGCGTAAGGCGGCTTGCAGCGCAACCGCCAATCCATCCTGGCCGCCCTGCACGTAAACGGATCGATACGGCAGTTCTATCTGGCCGCGCAGATGGAAGCCGCAGCCTGCGATGAATATGACGCCAAGGGCCACCAGCCATAGGCGGCCGGGAAGAGTGTTTTTCATGCTGTCTCCAATTGAGTTCAGACTACGATATTGACCAGTCGTCCCGGAACCACCACCACTTTTTTCGGAGCTTGTCCGGCCATGAATTTTTGTGCTGCCTCGTGCGCCAGCGCCAGTTGTTCGATGACCTCGCGGCTGGTGGATTTGGCGACGGTAATCTCGCCGCGCAGCTTGCCGTTCACTTGCAGCACCAGCGTAATTTCATCCTGCACCAGCGCGGATTCATCCACTTTCGGCCACGCCTGGTCGAGCAACTGCGTGCCAGGCTGGAGCGCAACCCACAGCGCTTCGCATGCATGCGGAACAATGGGCGTGAGCATCAGCACTGCGCCTTCCAGCACTTCCTGCGCCACGCTGTGTGCAGCCGGGCTGGCGTCAGTCATTTTACTCAATGCATTGAGCAGTTCCATCACCGCAGCAATGGCGGTGTTGAACGTCTGGCGCCGGCCGTAATCATCACTGATTTTTTTGATCGCACTGTGCAACTGGAAACGCAGCGCCTTCAGTTCGGCGGATAATTCACCGCCGGTATAGGCAGGCACCGCCCCGGTGCTGACGTGATCATGCACCAGCTTCCACAGCCGTTTCAAAAAACGGAATGCGCCTTCCACGCCGGCATCCGACCATTCCAGGCTTTGCTCCGGCGGCGCGGCGAACATCATGAACAGGCGCGCTGTATCCGCGCCGTAGCCGTCAATCAGCAGTTGCGGATCGACGCCGTTGTTCTTGGATTTGGCCATTTTTTCGGTGCCGCCGATAACCACCGGCAGACCGTCGGCCTTGAGTACGGCATCCAGCGGGCGCCCGCGCTCGTCAAGGCGCACGTCGACCTCGGCCGGGTTGATCCAGTCCTTTTTGCCTTCGCCCGCGTTGCGGTAAAACGTCGGCGCGATGACCATGCCCTGGGTGAGCAGACGCGTAAAAGGTTCATCTAATCGGTTTGGGCTCAGCGTTTGCTCCCTCCCCCCCGGGGGGAGGGCTGCCTTCAGGTTTGGGCCCAGCGTTGGCTCAGCCTTTGCCCCCTCTCCCTGCACGGGAGAGAGTTGGGGAGAGGATGAGGCCTGCTCGCCGAACAGTCCCTCATCGCGCATCAGCTTGTGGAAAAAACGCGCATACAGCAGATGCAGAATGGC
>JANMKH010000148.1:0-1515 GCA_031371965.1 Sulfuriferula sp. | reverse complement strand
TGATTTGGAAAAAATCCAGGCGGCCATAATCCACGGCTTATCGACGGGGCTGAGACTGCAATTCGGCGGCAGGACGAAGGGCAGCGGGGCGCACATACCGCAATGTGATGCTCTGGCTGAGGAAAGCGCTGCAGCCCATCAAATTGATTGGCGGGAAGACCGGACCTCAGCACTGGAATCGCTGTGGAAAACGCCGGGTGGAACATTGCGCGCGCGCGCCGCTTTTGATGGCGAAGGCAAGCGGATTGCATGGATAGAGATTGGCGGTGATATCCACCTTGATCCCGACGATTCGTTGTGCAAATTACAGCGTGCGCTGCAAGGTTTGCCGATAGCGCATACGCACCAGCGCATCATGGATTTTTTTCACGAGAACGGTGTGGATACGCTGGGGTTTGGCGCGCAAGATGTGGCGCGGCTATTACACATCCTGCTGGACAAGCTGTCCCTGCACCGTGACGTGCAACTCAGCAGCAAGCAGCTTAACGCCCTGATGATATACAGCCCGCAAGCAGCAAGCGCGCGGCAGATTTTGAGCCAGGCAAGCGTCATGCTGGTGCCGTACTGCGCCAAACCGGCCTGGTGCAAGTGGCGTACACGCGACGGCTGCACCGAATGCGGGCTATGCGAGGTTGGGGAAGCTTATCGTTTGGCGCGGGAGCGTGGCATGCAGGTGACCACAGTTACCCATTATGAGCATCTTGTAGCAACACTTTCTGATATGAAAGCACGTGACGTCGAGGCCTACATCGGCATGTGTTGCAGCAGTTTTTTTATCAAGCGTCACCGTGCATTTCTACAGGCTGGCATGCCCGCGCTGCTGATGGATATCAGCGGTTCAAACTGCTACGAGTTAAAACAGGAAGAACTGGCTTATGCCGGCCAGTTTCAGGCACAGGCGCATCTGGATACGGAAGTATTGCATCAGGTGATTAAATTCGTGCCCCGCACGGGGTGAAAGGGTGAGGCGACGGCCAACATGAAACAACAAAATTCTGTTTTACCCGCAGCGATTGCCGACGCGCTTGCGCTGCTGCCGCCTGCACCGCATTCGGTATTGCTGGCGGCAGCCCTGAATCGGGTGCTGGGGCGCAGCATCCAGCCGAAACAGCTGTTGCCGTTGCAGGATAAATCGGTGTGCATCCGGGTGTCAGACGCCAGGCTGGCTTTCTTTCTCGGCGCCGATCATCGCGGTTTTGTCGCGCGGCGCTTCAGCCAGACACCGGATTTGACCATCGGCGCGTGCGCGCGCGATTTTCTCAGGCTGGCCTTGCGCGCGGAAGATCCTGACACGCTGTTCTTCGGACGGCGCCTGTATATGGAAGGCGACACCGAACTTGGCTTGCTGATCAAAAACATACTGGATTCGGTAGATGCGTCACAATTATTCATCATGCGCTGGTTGCCGGATAGTGTGCGGATAAAAATCAGGGCGGAACTGCTGTCATGAATACACAGGAAAGCATGATCGATTTATGCCCCGTGGCGGCGAGCAGGCTGCAAAGCGCCGCGCTC
>JANMKH010000092.1:0-1993 GCA_031371965.1 Sulfuriferula sp. | reverse complement strand
GCGGCCAGAAGCCTATGTGAATTTGGGAAAGGTCTTGCTGAGCATGTCAAGGTTAGGCAGGGCATCCAAGGGTGAAGCCGTATTGAATTTCGAAAAAGCGATCGAAATCAAACCGGATTATGCCCCAGCCTACGCAGCGCTCAGTGATCTTTACGTTGATTTGGGCCAAAAATCGAAATCCATTGCTGCGCTAGAGCAAGGTTTGCAACATGCGCCGGATACCGTATCCCTGCAGCGACGTTACAAACAGTTGACTGGCAAAACTTTTGTGCCACCACCCAGTTCCGGGCAGGCAGCGCAAACTCCCAAGCCACCTGATGCCGCAACCGCAACACCCGCGCAACAAGATGCGCCAACCAGTGGCTCCGCCCCGGCAAATGCAGCGCCCGCCGACATGCCCGAAAAAATCGGTGTACCGGGAAACCCGTATTGCCGTTTTTGCCCGTGAGGCACGCTTGCTGGCTACTGGAATGGGCTTGATCACGGAGTGTAAGCAGTGAAAAGCGGGGACGCTTACATGCCTGCAGGATGGTGGCATAGCCGTATTGGGCCCCGGATCAAGTCCGGGGTGACGGGTTGGGGAAACGTCATGCCGCGCTGGACCCGAGCGGCATTTATCGTAATACCGGGCTTGACCCGGTATCCAGTCAAACAAGTAGCGCATCGCGAGCAATTTGTTTGTGGCTGACACCCCCATCTAACAGGTGCTCTCTCGCCGCTGGATTCTGGCCTGCGCCGGAATGACGCCAGGGGATTAAATCAGCGCTTCCCTAATACTCAACCAGGCTGGTCGTCCGCCACCCAGAAAAGCAGTTGTTGCCTGAGCGCTGTGGCCAGCACCGGCTCATCTGCAATGCGATTGTGCTGGCAGGCTGGGTCGTTTTCCAGATCGAATAACTTATACAGTGCGCCGTCTTCCACTGGCTGATACACCAGTTTCCAGCGTCCGACACGGATCATGCGATCCTTGGCTTTGAACACGATATCGCGGTATTGCGGCTTGATGGCCAAGGTGCCGCTGGCCTTGTCCGGTACTTCCAGCAGCTCCAGCAGATTCGGGTAGCGCAGGTGGCCTTCTGGCATGCCCGGCAGGTCGGTGATCCAGATGCCGGTTTCGTTGAAGGCTACCAGCCTCAGGTCGTGTTGCGCGCCATGCACGATGCTGGCCAGTGAAACTCCTTCCATTGCCTGCGGAATCGCCACGCCGGCCAGTTCCAACAACGTCGGCGCAATGTCCACGCTGCGCACAATCTGGCGCGCTACACCGCTTGCAGCAACGCGCGGGTCGCGGATGATGAGCGGGATTCTGGCGGAAAAGTCGCCGACTGCGCTGTTGCCTTGGCCCCAAGTTTCGTGTTCGAAAAACTCCATGCCGTGATCGCTGTATATCACCACGATGGTACTGTCGGCCAGTCCGCAGATGGCGAGGTGGTCGAGGATGCGCCCTGCCTCGTCGTCGAAACTTTTTACGCAACCGTCATACAGGTCGAGAATCTGGTCGAGGTCAAATTCCTTGCGTCCGTCGCCCTGACGGCGAATGATTTCTTGCGGATCGGTGAGGCGTGCCATGACAAATTTGGATTCACCCGCGTAGGTTGGATCAGAGAAGCGCGCGTAATAAGGATATTCCGACCCAAACGGTGGATGCGTGGCTGACAAAAACACATTAAGCAGGAATGGCTGGTCAGCCGCTGCCAGACGTGATAACTGAACGCGGGCGTCGCGTCCCACCTGCGTGGTAAGTGGCACCCCGGCCAGGTAATACAGCTCCGGCAAAAAACGTTTGCCGAAGCGGTTGTGGGTGAACAGAGATAGAAACAGCCGCAAATCCTTGGGTCCTTGGCGTATCAGGTATTTGATGTTCCACTGGTCGTCCGGTGCGTCCACTTGCTGGAAACCGAGCGAAAACTTGCCCAGATCGGCACCGCACCAGTCGCTCACGGCGACGGTGGCATAACCCGCCTCGGCGAGGATTTGTGGCATGCAGGGCACC
>JANMKH010000082.1:0-3188 GCA_031371965.1 Sulfuriferula sp. | reverse complement strand
CGTGTGCGCGATTTCCAGGACTGGCAGGTGGACGCCGATATGATGCGCGTGGCGGCCAGCGATGCGCTGTTCATGCACTGTCTGCCCGCCCACCGCGGCGAGGAAGTGGCGGCCGAGGTGATTGACGGCCCGCAAAGTGTGGTGTGGGATGAAGCTGAGAACCGGTTGCACACGCAGAAAGCCTTGATGGAATATTTATTGTTGGGAAAAGTAAATGAGTGACGTCAAAAAAGTCGTGCTTGCCTACTCGGGCGGGCTGGATACTTCGGTGATTTTGAAGTGGCTGCAAGACAGCTACCAATGCGAAGTGGTGACGTTTACCGCGGATATCGGCCAGGGCGAAGAACTGGAACCGGCACGCGAAAAAGCCGGAAAATTCGGCGTGAAGGAAATCTTCATCGACGATTTGCGCGAAGAATTCGTGCGCGATTTCGTGTTTCCCATGTTCCGCGCCAACACCGTGTACGAGGGCGAATACCTGCTCGGCACGTCGATTGCCCGCCCGCTGATTGCCAAGCGCCTGATCGAGATTGCCAACCTGACCGGTGCCGACGCCATCTCGCACGGCGCCACCGGCAAAGGCAACGATCAGGTGCGTTTCGAACTGGGCGCCTATGCGCTCAAGCCGGACATCAAAATCATCGCCCCGTGGCGCGAGTGGGACTTGTTGTCGCGCGAAAAGCTGCTGGCCTATGCCGAGCAGCACGCTATCCCGGTAGAAATGAAGCACAAGGCGGTCGGCAGCCCTTACAGTATGGACGCCAACCTGCTGCATATTTCCTATGAGGGCCGCGCGCTGGAAAACCCGGCAGACGAGCCAGAGGAAGACATGTGGCGCT
Organism: Sulfuriferula sp.; assembly: GCA_031371965.1. Classification (GTDB taxonomy): domain Bacteria; phylum Pseudomonadota; class Gammaproteobacteria; order Burkholderiales; family Sulfuriferulaceae; genus Sulfuriferula. The sequence continues at coordinate 2,349 of JANMKH010000082.1, read as the reverse complement.
GGACAGTATCACCGGAACAGGCGCCGGACGCTGCCGAATATGTTGATCTTGAATTCAGCCACGGCGATATCGTGGGCATCAACGGCCAGGCAATGAGCGCTGCAACCGTGCTGGCCGAGTTGAATCGTCTCGGCGGCAAGCACGGTATTGGCCGCCAGGATCTGGTGGAAAACCGCTATGTGGGGATGAAGTCGCGCGGCTGTTATGAAACCCCCGGCGGTACCATCATGCTCAAGGCGCACCGGGCCATCGAATCCATCACGCTGGATCGCGAGGTGGCGCATCTCAAGGACGATCTCATGCCGCGTTATGCCAGCCTGATTTACAATGGTTACTGGTGGAGCCCTGAGCGGACCATGCTGCAAACCATGATTGACGTATCGCAGGCGAGCGTTAATGGCTGGGTGCGGGTCAAGCTATACAAGGGCAATGTGATTGTGGTGGGGCGCGATTCCAGGACCGATTCGCTGTTCGATTCCACCATCGCCACTTTTGAAGACGACGCAGGTGCCTACAACCAGGCCGATGCCGGCGGTTTCATCAAGCTCAACGCGTTGCGTTTGCGGATTGCCGCTAGGCTCAAAAACCGCAGCAGCAATTAATACAGGAACCAGTCATGTCTCAATTCGATAACGTGAGTGTGGTCAAACAGGCCAATATATATTTTGATGGTAAATGCGTGTCGCATACCGTGGTGTTTGCCGACGGCAGCAAAAAAAGTGTGGGTGTGATTTTCCCCAGCCAGTTGGTGTTCAATACCGGCGCACCTGAAATGATGGAAATAAACGGTGGTGTGTGCAAAGTGAAGCTCGCCGGTGAATCCGACTGGAAAATATACAAGGCGGGTGAGCAGTTCTCAGTGCCGGGTAATAGCAAATTCGATATAGAAACTATGGAAACGCTGGATTATGTCTGCCACTTCGGCTGATATGTTCAATAAATACTGAACTGGAGTCCGACATGCCATCATTTGATATCGTCTCCGAAGTAGACAAACAAGAAGTCAAAAATGCTGTCGAGCAAACCAACAAGGAAGTCTCGACGCGCTTCGATTTCAAGGGATCCGACGCGCGCGTGGAACAGGCGGAATATGTGCTTACGATTTACGCCGACGACGACTTCAAGCTCGACCAGGTGCAGGAAATCCTCAATAGCAAACTCATCAAACGAGGCATAGACATTAAGTGCCTGGAGATGGATAAGTCGGAGAAAGTCACCGGTAACAAGGTCAAGCGGAGTGCCACGGTGAAAACAGGCGTGGAAAGTGAACTCGCCAAAAAGATCGTCAAAATCATCAAGGACAGCAAGCTCAAGGTGCAAGCCAGCATTCAGGGCGAAGCGGTGCGCGTGACCGGCGCCAAGCGTGATTTGTTGCAGGAAACCATCGCGCTGGTGCGTAAAAGCGTCAGTGATTTTCCGTTGCAATTCCAGAACTTCAGGGATTGATCTATTCAAGGTGCATTCGGCTTTCATGCGTGCCGGGCATCTGATATTCTGTATGCGTGTGTAAGCAGGCTTGCCGGGAGCTATGATCAAATGATTATTCGTGAAATTCTGACTATCAAGGGTGGCGATATTTTCTCTATCGACCCGGATCAACCTGTTTCAGAAGCGGTTGAGGTGATGGTGAAACACGATGTCGGTTCGTTAATCGTACGTCAGGATGGAACCATGGTCGGATTACTTACCGAGCGTGATGTGCTACGTGGATTGAATGAGCGCGGCTGCGCGCTGATTGCGGTTAAAGTCAGCGATATGATGGCCACTGAACCCATCATCGGCAACCCGGACGACACCGTGGATTATGTGCGCGGCGTGATGACGGAAAATCGCATCAGCCATCTGCCGGTAATGGAAGGTGAAACATTGCTTGGCGTGATTTCCTTCCATGACGTCGCGCGCGCCTGTCTCAACGAAGCGGATTTTGAAAACCGCCTGCTCAAGCGCTACATCAAACACTGGCCGGAATAATCGGCTGACCCCTCAACGGATCGCCTCAATCGAAAACTTCTTGTACTGCACATTAGGTGTGATCAGCGCATAGCCCTGCATTTGCCAGTGGGCCAGTTCAGTGATGGCATTGGGCACGATCTCGATAAAATCCTGGAAATCTCGCGCACTATAGCCGTATTCTTCGGCGGCATAGCTGCATACCTTGAAGCTCACTCCCAGATTTGCGTAGTAGAGCATCCTGCCCACAGCGTCTTTGTATTTCGCTTCGTTTTTTTTGGCGACAGTGACAATTTCCGTACCGTGTATGACTACCTTGATATCCAACTGCTCGGGTGAATAACCATAGGGATCTTCCAGCAACGGGTTCATCAGGGAGCGTATCCAGTACAGGGCACT
>JANMKH010000071.1:0-3540 GCA_031371965.1 Sulfuriferula sp. | reverse complement strand
ATTTGTACTGCCATTCTCGACTGGGCCAAACCCAATGGCGTGGGTTTTTCCACCGTGGTCTCCGTGGGCATTTCCGCCGATCTGGATTTCGGCGAAATTCTCGACTATCTGGTGGCCGACCCCTTGACCGACAGCGTGCTGCTGTACATCGAGGGTATCCGTAACGCGCGCGGTTTCATGAGCGGCCTGCGTGCGGCTGCCCGCGTCAAGCCGGTGATCGTGGTGAAATCCGGGCGTCACCAGAGCGGCTCGCGCGCCGCGCTGTCCCATAGCGGGGCGCTGGTCGGCGCCGACGACGTGTTCGATGCCGCGCTGGCTCGCGCCGGTGTAGTGCGGGTGGATACCATCGTGCAGCTATTCGCCGCGGCCAAGGCGCTGGCCGGACACCTGCGCAGCCAAGGCAACCGTCTGGCCATCGTCACCAACGGCGGCGGACCGGGCGTGATGGCAGCGGACCGGGTGGCGGAGCGGGGCGTCCGGCTGGCTGAACTGGCGCCGGAAACCATGACCCGGCTGGACGCGGCGCTCCCCGCCACCTGGTCCCACGGCAATCCGGTGGATGTGATCGGTGACGCCGATGCCGGGCGCTATCGCGCGGCGATGAGTGCTTGTCTGGAAGACCCTGGCGTGGATGGCGTATTCGTGATTCTCACCCCGCAGGCCATGACGCACCCTCTGGAAGTGGCCGAGGCCGTGATCGAGGCAGCAGCGTCCACCAGCAAGCCGGTGCTGGCCTGCTGGATGGGCGAAACGCAGATCGCCGAGGGACGGCGGGCCTTGACTGCGGCGGGCATTCCCAATTTCCGCACACCCGAGCCGGGGGTGGACGTATTCGCCTGCATCTCTGCCCATTACGTGAACCAGAAGCTGCTGTTGCAAACCTCCGGACCGCTTTCCCACCACCTTGAGCCGGACGTGGAGGGCGCACGCCTGCTGATCGAGAGCGCCCTGTCCGAGCGCCGCCGCGTGTTGAGCGAGATGGAGTCCAAGGCGCTGCTGGCGGCTTTCCACATTCCGGTGGCGCAGGCGATGCTGGCGCGCTCGCCCAACGAGGCCCTGCAGATTGCCGAGCAACTGGGCTTTCCCATCGCGATGAAAATCCTTTCCCCCGATATCACCCACAAGACCGATGCCGGGGGTGTGCGGCTCAATCTGAACAACGCCAGCGCCTTGCGCTCGGCCTACCACGAGCTGATCGCCACGGTGGAAGAAGCCCGGCCGGGTGCGCGCATCGAGGGCGTGCTGATCGAGCCCATGGTGATCAAACCCAACGGCCGCGAGTTGCTGGTGGGCGTGATCCGCGATCCGGTATTCGGCCCGGTGATCACTTTCGGCGCTGGCGGCACCTCGGTGGAAGTGCTGGCCGACCGCGCGGTGCAGCTGCCGCCCCTCAATGCTTACCTCGTACGCAACATGATCGCTTCCACCCGCGTCGCGCGCCTGCTGGGCGCGTTCCGGCACCTGCCGCCGGCCAACATGGAAGCGCTGGAGAGCGTGCTGTTGCGGGTGTCGGAGATGGTGTGCGAGCTGCCCTGGCTGGAGGAGATGGACATCAATCCGCTGATCCTGGACGAGCACGGTGCGCTGGCTGCCGATGCGCGCATCGTGATCGGGCCACGGCCGCCGGTAGCGGACCCTTACGCCCACATGGCGATCTGCCCCTACCCGACGCAGCTGGTCAGCCACTGGCAACTGCCGGACGGCACCAATCTGACGATTCGCCCGATTCGCCCGGAAGATGCAGAAATGGAGCAGGCATTCGTACGCGGCCTGTCCCATGAAACCAAATATTTCCGCTTCATGGACAGCCTGCAGGAGCTCTCCCCCAGCGCGCTGGCGCGTTTCACTCAGATCGACTACGACCGCGAGATGGCGCTACTCGTCTCCACCGTGGAAAACGGCCGCGAAGTGGAACTTGCCATCGCCCGCTATATCACCAATCCGGACGGCGAATCCTGCGAATTTGCGCTGGTCGTGGCCGACGCCTGGCAACATCGGGGAATCGGCCGCAAACTGCTGCACAGCCTGTTCGACGTGGCCCGGCAGAAAGGTTTGAAACGCGTGGAAGGCGAGGTGCTGTACAGCAATGAGAAAATGCTGGAGATGGTGCGCTCGCTCGGTTTTCAGATCAGCCAGAACCCGGACGACGCGCAGGTGAAACAGGTGGTGAAATACCTTTAGGCACTCCTATAAAATTCCTATTGGAAAAGCATGTTCCCGGCCCTGCCTATTCGCAAGGCCGGCACCTCGCAGTTGCCGGGGTAGTTTACTTGCGGCCGGTTTCCCAACCCCATTTGGCGAATATTTTTGCGCCTGCAGGGGATTCCAGGAAGCTGGCAAAAGCCTTGGCTGACGGCTTGTTTTCGGCACGCTTGGTGATGGCGATACCGGTATCACGATAGATGGCGTAATCGCGCTCAACCGGCACGATGTCGGCCAATTTGGCATTGGAAACCTGCCAGATATTCCAGATCAGCCAGACGTCGATGTCCTTGTTGTCTATCCAGGTCTGTTTGGCTTCGGCGCTGTTTTTGGAATAAGCGACGATATTGCGGCGCAGCGCGCGGACGGTGTTGATATCGCCCTTGCGCCCGGCCATGTCTTCCCAGACACCGTTCTGGCCCGCGCCGTTTACCACCAGCACTTTCACGCCGGGCTTGAGGATGTCTTTCACGCCCTTGATGTGTTTGGGGTTGCCGGGCCGCACCAGGATGGACAACGGACGCAGGTACAAGGGCGTGACTTGCTGATGGGAAAGCTGGCCGTCCAGAGCATAGACAAAATCGGTCATCATCGTCTCCGAGCCGCTGAAAATCAGGTCGGCGTCGGTCTTCGCCTTGTCCAGCCATTTAGGCGTGGGACCAGCAGTGACTTCGACTTTTACGGCCGAGGTTTTTTCAAAGGCGGCGGCGGCTTCTTTCATGGCCGGGGCGGGGCCACCTGGACCATAGACGTATAGCGTTTCCTGCGCCAGTGCCGACTGGGATAGCACAATCGCTGCGGAAAAAACGACCACACGAAAACTGTTGAAGAGCATGGATTTGATTAGAAACATAGTGAGGCTCCAAAAAGATTGAAAGATATTGCTGTGTTCAAAAATAAGAGTACATCCTGATGGTCTGGAATCAGACAGCATGTGCTCACCTGTTTGTCCACAAAGCGCCGCAAGCGTTCAGCGTTGCACCTGTACCGGGGCGCCAGGCTTGTCGTCGCTAACGGGTGCAATCACCAGGTAACGGCGCGGCCCGGTGCCTTGATCCTCTACAGCTTTACGCAATGGCCCGATTGCAACGACAATTTGCGCGCCGGCGGGATTGGTCATGAATTTCGCTACCGGTTCAAGATGACCCGAACCGTCTGCGTTATCGGAAAGCGCCAACAGATAAGGCTTTTTCGGCACCAGGCCGGTGACGGCGGCTTCAAGCGCATCGACCAGCCCCTGATTGTTGAGGGTCACGGTTGTCTCGGCCTTGGTCGCCACGGATGAAGCCAGGGTCAAATGTACGGCATCGCCCGATGTGCCTATGGGCGACAGGTTCT
>JANMKH010000046.1:0-6844 GCA_031371965.1 Sulfuriferula sp. | reverse complement strand
GGTTGGAAATCATTCCACCCGGTACCTGGCTGATCAGCACACGCGGATCTACGCCGGTGAAAGCACTTTCAAACTGCCAGTACAGTTTGCGTACTTCGCGGAAATAAGCGGCGATCTCTACCAGCAAGGCAAGGTTGAGGCCCGTGTCGTATTCAGTGCCGGCCAGTGCCGCAACCATGCTTTCGGTGGTGGGGTGGCTGGCGCCCTCCGAGAAAGCGGAGATGCAGGTATCAATAATGGTTGCGCCGGCTTCGATGGCTTTCAAATGCGCCATGCTGGCCAAGCCAGACGTGGCATGGCTGTGGGTATGAACCGGCAGGTGGGTCGCTTCACGCACGGCCTTGACCAGATCGAAGGCGGCGGTGGGCGTCAACAAGCCCGCCATGTCCTTGATGGCGATCGTGTCACAGCCGAGTTCGGCAAGACCTCTGGCCAGCTCGACAAAGTGAGGGATATTGTGCACCGGACTGGTAGTGTAGGAAAATGCACCTTCGGCCTGTTTCCCCGCCTTTTTCACGGCTTCAACTGAAACGCGCATGTTGCGCAGGTCATTCATCGCATCGAATATGCGAAACACATCTACACCGTTGTCGGCAGACTTTTGTACAAAGGCGCGCACCACATCGTCGGCATAGTGCCGGTAACCGAGCAGATTCTGCCCGCGCAGCAACATTTGTATGGGGGTATTGGGTAATGCCTTGCGCAGCTTTTTGAGCCGCTCCCAGGGGTCTTCTCTGAGAAAACGCACGCAGGTGTCAAAAGTGGCGCCGCCCCAGGCTTCCAGCGACCAGAAGCCTACGCTGTCGAGTTTGGCGCAAATGGGTAGCATGTGCTCGGTGCGCATGCGAGTGGCAATGAGGGATTGGGGGCCGTCGCGCAGGACGAGATCGGAAATGAATACTTTTGGCATTGTTCGGTGCAGTCTGTTGGTTGAACGAATTACAATCCGTTATGGGCAGCAATGGCAGCCGAAATGGCTGCTGCGATCATTTCGGGTGGCTGACGTACTGCATAGTTTATCAGTTCAGGGTGTGTATCCACGAACGAGGTGTTAAAACGGCCGCTGCGGAAATCCGGATTTTTCAGAATTTCCAGATAATAAGGAATAGTCGTCTTTACCCCATATACCACCATGTCATTAAGGGCGCGGCGTCCGCGCTCCATCACGCTCTCCCAGTTCAAATTCCACACCGTGAGTTTGGCGCACATGGAATCATAGTATGGGGGAATGACATAGCCGCTATACATGGCGGCGTCAGTGCGCACGCCCGGACCGCCAGGCGCGTAATAACGGGTGATGCGGCCAAAGCTTGGCAGAAAAGCATTTTTAGGATCTTCAGCATTGATCCGGAATTCCATAGCAAAACCCCGGTAATGCACGTCTTCCTGCTTGTACTGAAGCGGGTGACCAGCAGCGATACGGATTTGTTCTTGTACGATATCCACCCCAGTGATGGCCTCGGTAATGGTGTGCTCAACCTGTAGTCGGGTATTCATTTCCATGAAGTAGAACTGGTTGTCCGAATCGAGCAAAAACTCGACAGTGCCAGCATTGGTGTAGCCTACCGCCCGCGCAGCGCGTACTGCGAGTTTGCCAATATATTGACGCTGCGCTTCGGTGAGTTGGGGTGAAGGTGCAATTTCGATGAGTTTCTGGTTGCGGCGCTGAATTGAGCAGTCGCGCTCGAACAGGTGAATGGTATTGCCGTGCGTATCTGCCATGATCTGAACTTCGATGTGCTTGGGATTCACCACGCATTTTTCCAGAAATACTTCGGGTTTTCCAAACGCTTTGCCGGCTTCGGATACCACGCGATCATAATTTTTCAACAATTCGGCTTCTGAATCGCAGCGGCGAATGCCACGGCCGCCGCCGCCATTGGTTGCCTTGAGCATCACTGGGTAGCCAATGCCTTTGGCTAATGTGCGGGCTTCTTCCACATTTTCCAAGTTGTGCTCACTGCCAGGAATGACGGGAATACCCGCCTTGACCATGGCCTTACGTGCTTCGATCTTGTCGCCCATCATGCGGATAACCTCAGCTTTTGGGCCGATAAACTTGATCCCTCGGCGTGCGCAAATTTCGGCAATTATCGGATTTTCAGATAGGAAACCATAGCCAGGATGGAGTGCATCGCAACCACTCGCCACAGCAAGATTGACGATATTGTGCGCATTCAGATAACCCTGTACCGGGTCAGAGCCGATGTTGTAGGCTTTGTCGGCTTTTTTGACATGGAGCGCATGGCGGTCTGCATCTGTATAGATAGCCACGGAAGTAATGTTCAGTTCCGAGCATGCTCGTACGATACGAACAGCGATTTCGCCTCGATTGGCTATGAGGATTTTCTTGATCACGCGGCGAAGCCTTATTTTGACAACACAAGACGAAAATTATATCATGCGCGCCTTATGTCGGAACAGACGCACATTGACTGTCTTGCGTTTGCGCGGGACTCTGGAGTGATGGAAAGCGTCGTTACGGTGCGTGATTTTACACGTCTATGCGAATCTCTGGCAGACAGTACCGGCGAAATTCATTATCGAATCGAAATGGGTTTAGTAGTGTCGGGCCGGGCGTTCATGAGGCTGGAAGCAAGCGGCCAGCTCCAGTTGCAATGCCAGCGTTGTATGCAGGGTTTTGGTTGGCATCTGGCAGCTAGTAGCCATGTATATATAGCGCGTAATGTGGCAGAACTGGATTTGTGGGATCGCCAGGCCGAAGGCTTGGAAGAGGCGGTGCTTGCAGATGGTCAATTTGACTGGTTTGCGTGGTTGGAGGACGAGATTTTATTGACGCTTCCAGCAGTTCCAGTTCATTCCGCCGAAGCGTGCCCGACAGATCAAACAGTGCAGCAGGCGAGTAAACCTAACCCTTTTGCTATGCTGGCAACTTTGAAGCAGCATCAAAAATTGAAATCTTGATTGGAGTACTAAAATGGCAGTTCAGCAGAATAAAAAATCCCCGTCCAAGCGCGGCATGCATCGCTCGCACGACTTCCTGACCAATCCGCCTCTGGCGATTGAGCCGACTACTGGCGAAGTCCATTTGCGTCATCACATTAGCCCGAACGGTTTTTATCGTGGGCGTAAAGTGGTGCGCACCAAGGACGAATAAGCCTTCGCAGAATTCACTCTGTGCAATTTATTTGCGTCACGACGTGTGAGTTGGCTTTCCTGTTGATGTCAATATCAGCGCATTCAACAATGTTGCAACGTTTGGACGCAATTCCCGAATCATGAGAGATGTTACCGTGGCCATCGATGCCATGGGAGGTGACCATGGCCCGCATGTCACTATCCCCGCCGCATTGAAGTGCCTTGCGCGTGACCCGGATCTGAATATTGTTCTGGTGGGCCTGCAGGATGTTGTCGAGGCCGAATTGCGTATGCGGCGCGGTAAGACAAGCTCACGCCTGCGTATTCACCCCGCCACTGAAGTCGTCGCCATGGATGAGTCGCCAGCACTCGCCATGCGCAACAAAAAAGACTCTTCCATGCGTGTCGCGATTGACCTCGTCAAGAGCGGTGAGGCGAACGCCTGCGTGTCGGCCGGAAATACCGGTGCCCTCATGGCCACCGCGCGATTTGTACTGAAAATGCTGCCCGGTATTGAACGTCCTGCAATAGCCGCTGAAATGCCCACTGTTAAGGGACATACTTACGTGCTTGATATGGGTGCAAATGTGGATTGCAGTGCCGAACATTTGCTGCAGTTCGGCATTATGGGTGCCATGCTGGTGTCAGCCCTTGAACAGAATGAAGCACCCACTGTGGGTCTGCTCAATGTGGGCGAGGAAGAAATCAAGGGTAACGGAATCGTCAAGCAGGCTGCAGATTTATTGCGTAGTAGCGGGTTGAATTTTTACGGTAATGTGGAAGGAAACGATATTTTCAAAGGCACAACAGATGTCGTGGTTTGCGATGGATTTGTTGGAAATATCGCGCTTAAAAGCTCTGAGGGGCTGGCAAAAATGATCGCTACCATGTTGCGTGAAGAATTCAAGCGCAATATGTTTACGCGCATGGCAGGATTTATCGCCTTGCCGGTACTGAATGCTTTTAAAAGGCGGGTTGATCCACGTCGCTACAATGGTGCCACATTACTAGGTTTGCGCGGCATCGTTATCAAAAGCCATGGCGGCGCAGACCGTTTCGCGTTTGAACACGCGATTGAACAGGCTGTACGCGAAGTGCGCAGTGGTGTTTTACATCGCATTACTCAACAAATGGCCACGCTGCACAAGGATGTCGCCTAAATGTATTCCAGAATCTCGGGCACGGGGGGCTATCTGCCGGAGCGTATCCTCACCAATGCTGACCTGGAGAAAATGGTTGATACTTCAGATCAATGGATTGTGGAACGCACTGGTATCCGCGAGCGCCATCTTGCCGCCGAGCATGAAATGACCAGTGATCTGGCCGTCGCTGCTGCACGTCAGGCCATCGCCGCAGCAGATATTGATGTGGCGGAAATTGATCTGGTCATCGTCGCGACCACCACACCGGATCTGGTATTTCCAAGTACGGCCTGCCTGGTGCAAAACAAGCTGGGTATGAGTAATGGTTGTGCCGCGTTTGACGTACAGGCGGTGTGTAGCGGTTTCGTTTATGCCTTGTCTATCGCCGACAATTTTATCCGCGCCGGACAGGCACGATATGCCTTGGTGATCGGGGCAGAGACGCTGTCGCGGATCACTGACTGGAACGACCGCGGTAATTGCATATTGTGGGGCGATGGTGCCGGGGCGGTGATTCTTGCGGCCAGCGAGACGCCCGGCATTATCTCCAGCCACTTGCATGCCGATGGCCGTTACAAGGATCTGCTGCACGTGAATGGTGGAGTCTCGGCAGGATATGCAGATGCCAAGCCCACTATGCAGATGCAAGGCAATGCGGTTTTCAAAATGGCGGTCAATACCCTTGACGCAATTGTGGATGAAACATTGGCTGCCAATAATTTGCAAAAATCCGACATCAATTGGTTGGTGCCGCACCAGGCCAATATTCGTATTATCCAGGCCACTGCCAAAAAGCTCGGTATGAGTATGGACAATGTTGTGGTGACGGTGGATCGCCACGGTAATACTTCTGCGGCCTCCATCCCGCTGGCACTGGATACGGCGGTACGCGACGGACGCATCCAGGCGGGTGAAATTGTCCTGATGGAAGCTTTTGGTGGCGGTTTCACCTGGGGTTCTGTTCTTGTTAAATGGTCTTAGCTAATCAATTCAGTTATTTGATTTATAGATGAAATTATCATTTGTTTTTCCTGGTCAGGGATCCCAGTCGGTAGGTATGATGCAAGGCTTTGACAGCCTGCCTATCGTGCGCGAAACATTTGCAGAAGCTGCGGATATATTGGGTGTGGATATCTGGCAAATGGTCAACTCCGGTACCGCCGAGCAGCTGGGCATGACTGTGAATACCCAACCGGTGATGCTTGCTGCCGGGGTAGCTACTTATCGTGCCTGGCTTGATCAAGGTGGGTTGGCGCCGGAAGTCATGGCCGGGCATAGCCTGGGCGAGTATTCCGCATTGGTGGCGGCTGGCGCGTTGTCGTTCGCGGATGCTCTGCCGCTGGTGCGGTTACGAGCTGAAGCCATGCAGAGCGCGGTTGCAGAAGGCGTTGGAGCCATGGCGGCCATCCTCGGACTGGACGACGATGTAGTGCGAGACGTGTGCACGGAAGCGGCACAAGCTGAGGTGCTGGAACCGGTTAACTTCAATTCGCCTGGACAAGTGGTCATTGCCGGCAATAAGGCCGCTGTTGAGCGAGGCATGGCTCTGGCGAAGGAAAAAGGCGCCAAGCGCGCCTTGTTGCTGCCGGTTTCGGTACCTTCGCACTGCGCGTTGATGCGCCCGGCTGCAGTGCAACTTGCTGCGTACCTGGAATCCGTGACTATCCACTCCCCGCGCATATCTGTCCTGCACAACGCAGATGTAATGGCTTATAGTGATCCGGCACAGATTCGTAGCGCATTGGCTCGCCAGCTTTATAATCCGGTACGTTGGGTAGAAACCATATGCGCTATGGCCGCGCAGGGCGTAACTCATAGCGTTGAGTGCGGACCGGGAAAAGTACTGGCCGGTCTCAATAAACGCATTGACAATAGTATTCAGGTTTACGCGCTGACCAGCGTGGATGCGATCAACGAGATCAAATCCGTATTGGCTGGATAGGAGAAACCATGGCTCAGGGAAAAATTGCATTAGTTACTGGCGCAAGCCGGGGTATAGGTAAAGCCATCGCACTGGAGTTGGGCAAACAAGGGGCGATTGTTGTCGGCACAGCGACCAGCGAAACGGGAGCTCAGGCGATCAGCGATTACTTGCAGCAGTCCACACTACAAGGTGCGGGGGTGGTGCTCCAAGTGACCGATGCCGAGAGCATCAATTCAGCGCTGGAACAGATTCAGCAACGCTTCGGTGAAATTGCCATTCTGGTCAATAATGCAGGCATTACCCGCGATAATCTGCTTATGCGGATGAAAGATGAGGAATGGGATGATGTGATTGCCACCAACCTTGGTTCCGTATTCAGGCTGTCGCGGGCGGTGCTTCGTGCCATGATGAAAGCCCGTTATGGTCGTATCATCAATATTGCCTCGGTAGTTGGCGCCATGGGTAATGCAGGGCAAACAAACTATTCGGCGACCAAGGCTGGGTTGGTGGGATTTTCCAAATCCTTGGCGCGTGAAGTGGGTAGTCGTAACATCACAGTTAACTGCGTATCACCCGGCTTTATCGATACGGATATGACGCGAGCCCTGCCGGAAGCACAGCGCGATGCGCTGCTAGCGCACATACCCCTCGGACGTTTAGGGCAGGTGGCGGATATTGC
>JANMKH010000036.1:0-6643 GCA_031371965.1 Sulfuriferula sp. | reverse complement strand
TGCCCAACGCCCTCACCGGCATCCTCGACGAGAACGGCGTACGCTTCGCCACCTACCGCTACGACACCCAAGGCCGCGCCTACGACGAAGACCACGGCACCGGCGTGGCCGACCATTACAACCTGACCTATAACGTAGACGCCAGCGGCAACCCCGTCTCCACCACCGTCACCGACCCCCTGAACACCGCGCGCACCTACAACTTCACCACCGTCCTGGGCGTCGTCAAGAGCACTGGCGTCAACCAACCCGGCGGCTCCGGCTGCGCTGCTGCGGGTACCAACCTGACCTACGACGCCCACGGCAACGTCGCCAGCCGCACCGACTTCAACGGCAACGTCACCACCTACACCTACGACCTCACCCGCAACCTCGAGACCAGCCGTACCGAAGCCAGTGGCACCCCCCAGGCGCGCACCATTACCACCGTCTGGGATGCCGCCTTCCGCCTGCCCGACAGCATCAGCGAACCCGGCCGCATCACCGGCTACGTCTACGACAGCCACGGCAACGTCACGCTGCAGTCGATCAAGGACACCACCACCGGCACCCCCCGCACCACGAACACCAGCTACACCTACGCCAGCAGCGTCCCCGGCGCCGTCCTCAGCCAGATCATGAATAAATAGGGTCGTGTTCGATTTCCGGCAGAGCGTTCCGGCAGGCAGCAACAGCCTGACTGTCAAAGTGATAGCCGTGGCCAGCCACACACCTTGCTGCCTTTGAGCACGCTGACCAAAGCGTGCGAGCAGGCGTCCGGGGCGCAAGACATCACCATCCCTTATGCGAATCCGAACGGGCGCGTAGCGGTGCGCCGACCGAGCCAGCTTGCCTGGTGAATGGGCGCATTTTGCATAAGTCGTGGTTATGTTCAATGGCCGACAGGCCATTTACCCCGGATGCCTGTCGGGGTTGGCTGGCTCGATGCCGGTCAATCCCGTTCTTCTTTTAAGAAATAAAAAACCCGGTCGCTCCGCTGTGGCAGCGGTACGCCGGGGTTTCTGTTTTATCTTTAGCCGCTAAAGGGGCAGCGTTTCGGCTTAGCTTCCCATCTCGATGAGCTCGATATCCTTTTTGAGCAGATCATTGACCAGCGCCGAGAGATCGACTCCCTTGGCATTGGCCAGAGCCGTGAGCCGGGTCTGTACTTGATCATCGAGATACACCGGCAGATTGAATTTCGCGCCCGGGTGGAAGAACTTCCCGCGCACACCCTTTGAGAAATCAATTTCAGCGGGCATATTGTCGTCGTGTGCTGCGTGTTTCTTGCTCATGGTGTCACCTATCGTGGTTCGTTCGTGTACTGTTCACGTTCGCGGCGCGTTGCTTCTCGCGCCGAAATAATGCGCACTTGTACATGGCTCGGCTCTGCTGCCTGGTAAGTGTGCGCGACTGCGAGCAACTTCCTATCGCTCGACATTCCCAGCGTGAACCAGCGCTCCTCGGTTTCGCTGTGAGTTGCATCGAAGACGGTCAGCGCAAGGGGGTCGGTTAGCACGGTAGCCGCCTGCGCGAAGCTCACGCCGTGCTTGGCGATGTTTAATTGTGCCTTGTCCGAATCCCATGTGACATCCTGTTCCGGCGCGCTCATGCCTGCTGCGCGAGGACACTTTCCAGCACCTGAATCACGAAGCGCTGTTTTGGTTTGGATAGCTGGCTGATGCGTTCCATGTGCTGCGCCAGCTTGGGTGCCGGTCCGCGCTTGCTGGCGGGTTTGGGTACGCCTAGCAGATCATCCACACTCACCCCAAAAGTATGCGCAAGCTTCGGCAGAAGCGATGCCGGCACGCGTAGGCGCGCTGTTTCGTAATTGGCGACGGTCTGTTGCGGTACGCCGATGAGTTCGCCCAGATGCTGCTGCGACCAGTTCATTGCCTGGCGGCAGGCGGCGATGCGGCTACCTACTCCGATAAAAAAATTCTTCTCGTCTTGAGTCACGGTCAGCAGATCAATGTGATTGAAATTGTGCATTACTGTAACCCTCGTGTATTGAATTGGGGTTGACGTTACACCAAAACAATGTAAGCATCAACCGAGTTATTTTGTTGCAAACCCTCTTGACAGCTTTTTTACTGGAGATCGATTCATGGCACGCATCCCCGAAGCAGAGATCGAGCGGCTAAAAAGTGAAGTGTCCGTCGAGCGCCTGGTCGAAGCGTCAGGCATTGCGTTGAAGAAGTCCGGCAAGGATTGGATTGGCACCTGTCCGTTCCACGCAGACAGAGAACCGTCTCTGATCGTTACCCCAGCCAAGAACCTGTGGCACTGCTTCGGCTGCGGGTTGGGTGGCGGGCCGATTGACTGGGTGATGCGTAAAAACGGCGTGTCCTTCCGCCACGCGATCGAGCTATTGCGCGAAGGCGTGCCCGCCGTTTCTTCTTTAGCCGCTGCCGCGTCGGTCGCCAAGCCGGTCAAACGCGCCACCGTGCGCACACTGGATGCGCCGGTGGCCTTCGACGCCGACGACCAGGCGTTGCTGAACCAGGTCATCGACTACTACCACGCCACCCTTAAAACGTCTCCCGAAGCGCTGGCCTATCTGGACGCGCGCGGGTTGACGGGGGCGGCGGCGGTCGAGGCCATCGACACCTTCAAACTGGGCTACGCCAACCGCACCCTGGGGCTCAGATTGCCGGATAAAAACCGCATCGCCGGGGCCGACATCCGCACGCGCCTGCAAACGCTCGGCCTGTACCGCGCCACCGGGCGCGAGCACTTCAACGGCAGCCTGATCGTGCCGGTGATCGATGAGGCCGGCAACGTGCTGGAAGTCTACGGCCGCAAGCTTCTGGATAACTTACGCGCCGGCACGCCGAAACATTTGTACCTGCCAGGCCCGCATCGCGGCGTGTGGAATATCGAAGTGCTCCAAGCCAGCAAGGAAATCATCCTGTGCGAGGCGCTGATCGACGCGCTGACGTTCTGGTGCGCGGGCTATCGCAACGTCACCACGGCCTACGGCATCGAAGGTTTTACCGACGATCATTTAGCCGCGTTCAAGCAGCACGGCACCGCGCGCGTCCTGATCGCGTATGACCGCGACGAGGCGGGCGAGCGCGGCGCGGCCAAGGTGGCCGAATTGCTGATGCAAGCGGGTATCGAATGCTTCCGCATCCAGTTTCCCAAAGGTATGGACGCCAACGCCTACGCGCTGAAGGTCACGCCTGCGCAAAAGTCCCTGGGGCTGGTGATCCGCAAGGCCGTCTGGCTGGGTCAGGGACAACCGCCCGCGCCGCCGGAATCCGAGCCCGTGCCCGCCGCTATGGCGCCCGGGGTGGACATTGCCCCGGTGCCGCCTTCCTTGGCCGCCGATCACGCAGCGGCCGCGGAACCCGCCCCGCAACCCGAGCCACTGCCCGCCAGCCCCATGCCCGCCACCGCGCGCGGCGTGCCGGTGGAAATCCGCGACAACGAAGTTACGCTCACCCTGGGTAGCGGTCGCGACGCGCGCCGCTACCGTGTGCGCGGCCTGGCGAAAAACCTGGCGGTGGACGTGCTCAAGGTCAATCTCATGGTGGCCTGCAATGATGCGTTCCATGTGGACACGCTCGACCTCTACGCTGCCAAGCAGCGCGGCCACTACATTGTGCAGGCCGCGATTGAGACCAACCTCGACGAGCGCATCCTCAAAACGGATCTTGGCCGCGTGCTGCTCGCTCTCGAACAATTGCAGGATGCGACCATCCGCGACACCTTGCAGGCAGCACCCGAGCCGCAGATGGAAGCGGCTGCGCAGCAGGCGGCACTGGCCTTGCTGCGCGCGCCTGATCTCATCGAGCGCATTCTCGCCGACCTCGAAGCCTGCGGCCTGGTCGGCGAAGAAACCAACAAGCTGGTGGGCTACCTTGCGGCAGTGAGCCGCAAACTGGACAAGCCGCTGGGCGTGGTGATCCAGTCATCCAGCGCCGCCGGTAAAAGCAGCCTGATGGACGCCGTGTTGGCCTTCGTGCCGGATGAGGAGAAGGTCAAGTACAGCGCCATGACCGGCCAGAGCCTGTTCTACATGGGCGAAACCAACCTCAAACACAAGGCGCTGGCCATCGTCGAAGAAGAAGGCGCGAGTCGCGCCAGCTACGCCTTGAAATTATTGCAAAGCGAGGGCGAACTCACCATTGCATCCACGGGCAAAGACCTGGCAAGCGGCAACCTCATCACCCAGCAATACCGCGTCGAAGGCCCGGTGGCCCTGCTGCTGACCACCACCGCGCGCGACATTGACGAAGAACTGATGAACCGCTGTCTGGTGCTGAGCGTGGACGAAGGCCGCGCGCAGACGCGCGCCATCCACCAGTTGCAGCGCGATAAAAGAACCCTCGAAGGGCTGCTCGCCCAACAAGAAAAGGCGTCCCTCATCGCCCTGCACCAGAACGCGCAGCGCCTGCTCAAGCCGCTGGCCGTGTTGAACCCTTACGCGCGCTTCCTGACCTTCCCCGACCAAACCACGCGCCTGCGCCGCGACCATGAAAAATACCTCACCCTGATCGACACCATCGCCTTCATTCATCAGCACCAGCGAACTGTGAAGACCGCACAGCGCGGCGATCAGCACATCGACTACATCGAAGTCACGCTTGCAGATATTGACCTTGCCAACCGCATTGCCCATGACGTGCTGGGGCGCAGCCTCGATGAGTTGCCACCGCAGACGCGGCGGCTGTTGAAGTTGGTTGATGGCTACGTGAACGAGCAATGCACGGCGCAATCCATCAAGCGCGCCGACTTCCGCTTTAGCCGCAAGCCGGTGCGCGCTGCGACCGGGCTGTCGGACACGCAATTGCGCCTGCACCTGGAACGCTTGGTGCAGATGGAATATCTGCTGGTGCATCGCGGCATGCGCGGCCAGAGTTTCGAATACGAATTGCTGTATGACGGTGCCGGTGAAAACGATCACACCTTCGTGCCGGGATTGATCGACCTGGACACGCTCAAGGCCACTGCCGGTGCCACTACGACGGCGAGTTCGCGGGATGAAACGGGGCAGTTCGCGGGGTCATCGCGCCCCCAACGCGGGGCTAACGCGGCGGGTTCGCGGGTCAACCAATTGCCCGCAGAGGCAGACAGCATAAGCACTTCCAGCGATATGCCGGACACCGGCAGCAAAACGCACCTCCTACGCCCAACCGCAAAAATCGCATCGTATCCGCAGCCCATCCCTTTAGCCGCCGTTGCCCGTTAACGCCATGCCGCGCAAAGGCCAACGCATCAAGCACCGCAAACCCGAGGCGATCAAGCCGTCCGGCCCGCCTGGCCACGCGCGTCCCGCGCAGGACGCGATTGCGCACAACCGCTTGGTGCGCTACATGGAAGAACACTTCGAATGGATGCTCGTGACCGGCTACAGCCCGGACACGGTGCGCGCGCGGCGTGTGTCCATCCGCAAGTTTATTGGCTGGGCCGATGAGCGCGGACTGGATGACCCGACGGACATCACCCGCCCGATGCTGGAGCGCTACCAGCGCTATTTGTTCTACTACCGCAAGGACGATGGCAGCCCGCTCACGATCTCCATGCAATACCAATACCTCGCACCGCTCAAGACATGGTTCAAATGGCTGTCGCGCCAGCATCACATCTTAGCCAACCCCGCCGCCGATCTTGATCTGCCCAAGCAGCCCAAATGCCTGCCGCGCTCGGTGCCGAGCGTGCAGGAGGTGGAAGCGATCCTGAGCGAGGCCGAGCCCGGCAGCGCGCAAGGACTGCGCGACCGCGCCATGCTCGAAACGCTGTATGCCACCGGCCTGCGCCGGATGGAGCTGCCGGGCGTTGCGATCTACGACGTGGATTTAAATCGCGGCGTACTGTGGGTGCGGCATGGAAAAGGCAAACGCGAGCGCGTCGTACCCTTGGGCGACCGGGCGATGGCCTGGCTCGACAAATACCTGACCGAGTCCCGCCCGCAACTGCTCACCGGCGACACCGATGCACTGTTCCTGACCGACTACGGCGAGCCGGTGGCGCCGCACTACGTTGCCGACAAGGTGAAGCGCTACATGCAGTTCGCCGGAGTGAACAAAACCGGCAGCACTCATCTGCTCAGACACGCCTGCGCCACGCACATGCTCGAAGGCGGCGCTGACATCCGCTTCATTCAGGAAATGCTCGGCCACGCCAACTTGCAGACCACCGAGATCTACACGCACGTTTCCATCGACAAGCTGATCGCTGTGCATGGCGCGACGCATCCGAGCCGATTGCAGCGGCATAGGGGCGACAAAATTAAAATCAGTGGCCCGAGCCTGGACGAAGCCAAAGAATCGCTCCTGGACGCGATAGAGCGCGATGGCGAGGATGATGCAGACGGTGTTGCAGCGGACGCGCCGAAAGCGGCGCGCCGCTGAACTGGCGCCCGTTGACCGCGCCGTCGCTGGGGCAGCGGTGGTTCGACGTGCACGGCTCTGTTCACGGCCTGTTAACAGCAGATGACCGGCATCGAGCCGGTCATCTGCTGGCAGGTACCACGGGTAAATTGCCCGGTGGGCAATTCAACATAACAGGGCGTTATGCAAAGTGCGCCCCGTGTTCCAAGCCGCTCGTTGGCGGCAGCACACGGGACGCACCGCTCCGCCTTCGGCTACGCGCCCTGCGGGTTCGCATAACTCCTGTTATGTCTTGCGCCCTCGCCCTGCGGTGTTGTGCGGCAAGC
>JANMKH010000018.1:0-3267 GCA_031371965.1 Sulfuriferula sp. | reverse complement strand
GTGGCACGCGATCAGTGTCGCCACTTTCATGTCCATGACGAATTCGACAAAACTCGCCCGGCTGAAGCCCAGCGTCGCGCAGAAGGCGTAGAGCGGGTTGCGGCCGTGGCGAAACTCGACCCAGTCGACTTGCGTCTGCTCGCCCGGCGCGGTCTCGAACCGTACTACCGGATCCATAGGCACGGTCGGCTTGAGATCGTGCATCCAGGCGCGTAGCTGGCTGTGGCTGCCGAGATAGCCCAATGCTTTGATCTCGCGCAGCAATACCGTCGCCGGTGTCCACGCCGGATGGGCGGCGGCCTGGCGTTCGCGCAAGTAATCCGCAAACGCCGACAGCTTGGTCACGCGCAATTTGTTGCGCTGGTACCGGGGCCACATATCCGATTCCAGGTGGCTGCGCACGGTGTTCACCGCACACCCCACTTCTTCGGCAATCTTGCGCAAGCTCATGCCGTGCTTCCTCAATAATTCGATTTCCACATACACCTCGTCTGTGATCACGGCCGCTTTCAAAATCCGGCCATCTTCTCAAATCGGTGTACCAGTTTTCAATCGGCGCTCTGTGTCAATTTATATCCGGCGGTGACAGTTGTTTCCGAAGAGCACACGGGAGCGCAAAACCTCGAAGGTATAGCCCCGGCCTACCCTATTCATAACTTTGGCCGTGCCATTCACTGCCTCGGTGTAGCCGTTGGTAATCGGGAACTCGAAGTAGGCCAGAATCTCGTTTCTCCAGTTCTTGGTAGCCGAGAGCAGCTCTTTGAAGTCCAGCTTCATGGAGGCGGGAACGGACTCTCCAGGCATCCAGAGCGGCACCTGCCGTGGTGATGTCAAGATTGTCGTAGATGCCGTAAAAAGTTTCCTTCAAGCGGTAGGCCGTGGCAATGTCCGGTTCGTTGTCCAATCACATATCCAGATTGAATCGCTGCTTTCGCAGGGCCAGATTGTCGGGCGTCCACATCAACGCGTGATCGAAATGAGGAATGGCATTTCCATGCTGGCCCAGGGCCTGCAGGGCCAGCGCCAGGTTGGCATGGGTTGCCGGTGAACCAGGCTTCAGCGCCAAGGATTCGCGGATCGCATGAACGGCTTGCGCCGGTTGCCCACGTTGGAGGTGAAGCCATCCCAATAGCCTAAGGGTTTCGGCGTGGCGTGGCGAACGCTGCAGAATTTCGCGATAACGCTGTTCCGCGTCCAGCAGGTGGCCTGCTTGATGAAGGGTCATCGCTTCTCGCAGGAGATCCTCATTCATCATCCGAGACCCCGGGTACGATGCTTGGCTTGTGAGCCGATGCGTGGGCTCATCCAGAGTTTCAGCTCCGCCTTATTCAACTGTGGCCGGATCCGCTGCATAGCGGCTGGCGAGGGCCTCAGCCTTGGCCATATCCATCTGATTGAGGTGGGATTTGATCATTTCCATGGTTGGTTGGCTGGCAGTAAGCGTCGTGCCCCGCTGCTGTGCGGCCAGCATGAGAGCATAGCCATTGACGAAGTTCGATGCGGCACCGCGGCTTTCCGCTTCGGTCAATCCCAGGTAATAGAGCGCGTCCACTAACCCGGTCCGCGCGGCCCGCAACCACCAGGCATGGGAAGCCCGTTGATCTTGAGGCACCCCCCACCCCTTGAAGAACAGGATGCCCATAAAATACTCGGCGGGCGGCTGCCCTTGCTGGGCCGCCGCCCAACACCAGCGCGCCGCGTCTTGATCATTTCCCGCCCCGTGATCGTAAATGGCAAGCCAAGTCTGGGCGTTCGCGTCGCCCTGCTTTGCTGCGGCTTCGAGGGTTGCCAGGGATTGGCCGTCCCCTTGCTTGGCCGCCATCATGAGCTGCCGCTGGTGCAGGAAGGCGGCCGAGGGGTGAAAAATATCAGGCGTCGCAACGTCTGACCGGGCTGATTCCCCGGGTAGCGCCGGCAGTACGCCCGCCGCCACCGCAGCGGCATCCGCGTCGATCAGCCCAAAGCCATAATGGGCATTCCAGCCCCGCGTACTGGTCTGGGCGCGCGCGGTCTGCTCGAACAGTGTCTCGATACGGCCGGGTGGCACGTGGGCCGACAGCAGCAAGGCTGCCGCCCCGGCTGCCGCCGGCCCAGCGGAGGAATCGCCCAGGAAGGGCTTCATCTCATAGCCGGCGCCGTCGTGGGAGGGAAAGGCCACGATGACGCGGTCGGGGACGACGAAAGGAGGTTGTCGGTAGCAATGGGGGGGCTGCAGATGGACCAAGGAACCGCCTTCTGCAGACTGGTCATAATCCAGGCACTGGGGACCGCTGTTGGCGTAATCCTCGATCATGAAGCGACCATGTTGACCGGTGTTCGGATCGACGGCCGCGACCGCCATCAGTCCCGGCATGGTGGCAGAATTGCCCGCGCCGCCGCCAGTGCCATAGCGGATTTGCACAGGACCGGTGCCGACTTCCCCTGACTGTATCACCGCCATCTTGAATGTCAGACTGGAGACGGGCGAGTCGCCCCTCAACAGAATGACAATCCGCACCCGTTGCATGGTTTCGGTATCGTTCGAGTAGGACAGCTCCAGCGATGGGCAACGGCTGGTCTTGGAGGCCAGCAGGTTATTCTGGGGGTCGAGCACCGCGAGGGTGACCTTGGGATTGGTTGAGGCGCAGCTGTCGGGTTCTCCGCCGGGCCGGGTATTGCTGCCCAGCAAAATGTTCATGCCTCGTCCGGGGGGTATCGAAGTGCTGTCGTAGGGCCGGCTCCCCTGGCCGACGGAGTGTCCGAAATCCTGAGCCTGATAAATGCTGCCCGAGACGGTAAGGGGAATGGGGGTCCAGGTGCTCTGGTAATAACCCCCACCGTTATTGCCTGCGCCGGTGAAGAAAAGCACGTCGGGATGGTTTTGCTTCAGCGCCCCATCGGCGATGGCCTTGGGCGTCGGAAACCAGAACACCGGCATGGAATTGATATCATCGGCAATAATGTCCGCATGGAACTGCTCGACCAGCACCCTGGCGCAGTCCGAGACTTGGCGGGATGAACGGAAGTCGGCCGGGCAGAAGCCGAGTTTCGCGCCGGGGGCGATAGCGTGGACCACCTGCATCATCCAGTCACCCTCGTCGCCGTTTCCCGGCGTGTCCCCCAAAAATGCCACGTCCTTCGGCAGTATGCCAGCGCGCGCCAGCACGCCATAGTTCGTCACCCCGTTGGAGATCACGCCGACGCGCACGCCCCTGCCGTCGTATCCTTGGCTCAGTAGCCTCCCCGTATCCAGAATATCTCCGGGTGCAGGCATGCGCAGCGGCGCCC
>JANMKH010000488.1:0-13464 GCA_031371965.1 Sulfuriferula sp. | reverse complement strand
CGGAACAGTAAAAGTATTTACGCTTGATTTGGCGATCATACAACTTTGCCACCTTTCTTAGTATAGAAAAATAGAACCATAGAAATATTCCATGACAATTGAAATAATCCTCCAATGGAATAAATTAATAGACACTTGCGTCTACCTGAACATGAAGAACTTTAATACATACAATTGCAGGTTATGAATTTTTTATCTTTGCTGATCGGCGACGGGAATTTGCGTGTTCAACTCGAGCAACGGCGCACTCGTTTATACCGTGTTGCCTATTCCTGGTGTCATGACCGCACATTGGCCGATGATTTGGTTCAAGAGGCGCTCACTCGCGGGTTGGCTCGGCTACATCAGTTGCGCGACCCGGCTCAGCTAGACAGCTGGTTGTTCAAAATTTTACATAACTGCTGGCGTGATTGCTTTAGGTGTCAAAAAAACTTTCAGGATGTTGACGAACTGGAAGACTATCACTACGCCCATAACGAAACTCCCGAGCATATTCATTCGCGTAGCCAGGTAGTTGATCGGGTGCGTGCTGCGGTTGCGCTATTGCCGATCGGGCAACGCCAGGTACTGACGCTGATTGATCTGGAAGGGTTCAGCTACAACCAGGTGGCCGAGATTCTTGAAATCCCGGTAGGTACAGTGATGAGCCGTTTGTGCCGGGGGCGCCAGTCCTTGAAAGCGAAATTGTTTGAGTTATCACCCCAGGCAAAAACGGGGACGCTGAGGAGCGTAAAATGAAGCCGGAAATCTCCCAAGAGCAATTAAATGCGTTTATTGACGGCGAGCTGGATCTGGTTGAAAAAGACAGGCTGTTTGTTGCATTGGAGAAGGATCCGGAACTCGCTCATCAGCTATGTGCATTACGTGCCGTCAAGGAAATGGTCAGTCACGGTTATGCAGAACCGCCTCCCGCATACCAGAAAAACATGGCACGTCAATTTGGTGCATCGCACTATTTGGCGACTGGCATGGTGCTCGTGTTAGGGCTTGCCATAGGCTGGTTTGGGCGCGACTGGAACAACTCACAACGACCCGCCCAACCCACCCGGAATCAAGCCGAAATGCAGCGCCCGGTCAGCTTGGCTGGCATCAAGAGCGACACCCGAAAAATTGTTTTGCACGTGGATTCCGGCCAGCCTGTCAAATTAAAAACCTTGTTGGATGACGTGGATTACCTGCTTCAGCACCAGCGGGTGATGGGACAGCCTGTTCAGGTCGAAGTGATTGCCAATAATTATGGCCTTGATCTTTTGCGTGCGGACGTCACCCCTTATGCTGCACGAATTGAGAAGCTTGCGCGTCAGCATACCAACATCAGCTTTGTTGCCTGCGGACAGACCATGCGCCGCTTGAGCAAAGAGGGTGTTAAGGTCAAATTGTTGCCTGAGACCCGTGTTGCACCAACCGCCATTGGAGAAATCATCAACCGCCTGCAGCATGGTTGGACCTATATCAAGGTTTAACCCACTTATATTTTCCTTATCCGGTTGTATTGTCGCTTTTACCCATCTAGCATAAAGCCATGTGTGTTTAGCAGCATGTATGGAGTCGACGTCAATCGGAGAGAAGTGAATGAAGCAGATTGGGATGCTGGGGTTGGGGAAAATGGGGGCCAATATGGCGCGGCGCTTGGCGCACGGTGGGGTAGTTGTTCATGCCTGGAATCGTAGTCCAGATGTCGCGCTGAATCTTGCGCAAGAACATTCCAATGTTTTGGCACAGGGTTCCCTGGCTGATCTGGTGGCTGGGCTTGCGGCACCGCGTCTGGTCTGGCTGATGCTGCCTGCCGGACAGGCAACGGATGATGCGCTTGAGGTGCTGCTACCACTTTTGTCACCCGGCGACACCGTAGTGGATGGCGCCAACGCTTTTTACAAAGATTCCCAGCGCCATGCAGCGCAATTGACTCAATCAGGCTTGCACTTTATGGATGCGGGCGTCTCAGGCGGCATATGGGGACTGCAGAACGGCTACGCTTTGATGGTGGGGGGCAGCGCAGAAGCGTTTGCTGCTGCAGAGTCGTTCATTAAAATTCTTGCCCCGGCCCCTGATGCTGGCTGGTTGCATTGCGGTGCTGCAGGGAGTGGCCATTTCGTCAAGATGGTTCATAACGGTATCGAATACGGAATGATGCAGGCACTCGCCGAAGGACTGGCCTTGATGAAAGGCAAGCGCGAATTCGATATTGATCTTGCCGCCGTTACGGAGATGTGGCGCCATGGCAGTGTGGTGCGTTCGTGGCTGCTGGATCTGGCTGCAGAATTTTTGCAACGTGATCAAGCTCTGGATGATATTCAACCTTATGTTGCCGACTCGGGCGAAGGGCGTTGGACTGTGCTCGAATCGGTTGAGCAGGGCACGCCGGCACCGGTAATGTCGATGGCGTTGATGATGCGCTTTGCATCGCAAGGGCAAGGTGACTACGCCAACAAGTTACTGGCGATGATGCGCATGGGATTTGGTGGTCATGCGGTGAAGGAAGGTGATGCATGAGCGATGCCATAATGTATCCGTGTAATTTTGTCATTTTCGGCGCCACGGGAAACCTGGCTTCGAACAAACTGATTCCTGCGCTGTATCGACTGGAACAGGCCAATCGTTTGCCTGAGAATCTTACGTTTATTGCTTTTGGCCGACGCGTATGGGACGACAAAATGTGGCGCGAGCATGTCATGGCTCTATTGCATGACAAAATCCTGGATCGCGGCGCAGAGGATGTTTGCGCGCGTTTTGTAGCGCGTTTCAGTTATTTGCAAGGTGAGTTGGGTGATGTGGAATCCTACCAGCGCCTCAAAGAAGATCTGGGCAAACCCAAGGCAGGCGTGTGTTCCAATGTGATATTTTATCTCGCAATCAAACCCACCGATTTTTCTGCGGTAATCAAAAACCTGGATAAATCCGGCCTCAGCAAGCCCCGCGGAATGCATCGTATTGTCGTGGAAAAACCCTTTGGCGAGGATATTGAATCTGCTCAGTATCTCAACGAATTATTGCACCGCTATTTTGACGAACAGCAGATTTTCCGTATTGACCACTATCTGGGTAAGGAAACTGTACAGAACCTGCTGGTGTTCCGCTTTGCCAATACACTTATCGAGCCATTATGGAACCGCAATTTTATCGACCATGTGCAAATTACGGTGGCGGAAACGGTGGGCATTGAAAACCGCGCCGATTATTATGATAAGGCGGGCGCTTTGCGGGACATGCTGCAAAACCACTTGATGCAATTGCTCACCGTGGTAGCGATGGAACCGCCGCCTGCGCTGGAGGCTGATGCGCTGCGCGACGAAAAAGTCAAAGTGCTACGCTCCATACGCCCTATACCCAAGCGCTCCGTACACGCGCATGCTTTTCGCGCCCAATATGCGCCGGGTGCTATTGAAGGTGTAACGGTACAGGGTTATCAGCAGGAGCCCGGCGTCGAGCCTAATTCCATTACTGAAACATTTGTTGCGGCTAAATTCTACATCGATAACTGGCGTTGGCGTGGCGTGCCGTTTTATCTGCGTACCGGTAAACGTCTCGCGGATCAGACTTCCATGATCGCGCTGCGTTTTCGACATCCACCTCAGCAACTGTTCCGTGAAACCCCACTTGAGACCATAGACCCAAACTGGATTGTACTTTCTATCCAGCCGGAAGAAAGCATGCGCATGGAAATCCAGGTCAAGCAGCCTGGTCTGGATATGGATACGCGCATGATGCAGCTCAATGCCAGCTACCGGCAGACTCATGAGGCGCCCCTAGATGCCTACGAAACCCTATTGCTCGATGTGATCGAAGGTGACCGTACGCTATTTATCCGTTTTGACGAGGTGGAGTGGGCGTGGCGCGTGGTCGACCCCATTATCAAATACTGGGCGCAGGAACGTGATTTCATTCACACCTATCGTGCAGGAAGTTGGGGGCCGCAGGAAGCTAACCGGCTGTTCGATTCTGAAGATCAGGAATGGCGCAACGCGCTTTGATTTAAATCTGCTGAAACGGCTATTGCTCATCATCGACAGGCTGCTCGATTTTGGGGCGCTTGTTGATCCTGACTTCGGCAACGATTTCTTTCGTCTTGCGCAGCAGTTTCAATTGGGCCGTTTGGCCAGGAGTTTGTGCCGCAATCAATTGCAACAGTGAAGTGGAATCCTTTACCGGTTTGCCGTTGACGTCAATCAAGACATCCCCTGGTTTGATACCTGCCAAATCCGCGGGGCCGCCTTTGAGTATCCCGGCAATAAGCGCGCCATCGGTGCTTGGTAATTTAAATGATTCAGCCAGTTCTGGCGTCAAATCCTGGACTTCAACTCCAATCCAGCCACGCGTCACAGACCCATGTTTGATAATCTGATCCATGATCTGGACAACCAGACTTACTGGAATGGCAAAACCGATACCTTGAGAGCCGCCGGTACGCGTATAGATAGCGCTATTGATACCAATAAGATTGCCTTGCGCATTGACCAGCGCACCACCCGAATTGCCGGGATTGATAGCGGCGTCAGTCTGGATGAAGTTTTCAAATGTGTTGATGCCAAGGTGAGTGCGCTCGAGCGCACTAATAATACCCATTGTGACAGTCTGGCCGACACCGAACGGATCGCCAATGGCCAGTACAAAATCGCCGACATTGCCTTTGTCCGGCTGAGCGAAACTGATGGCGGGCAGTCCGGTGAGATTGACTTTGAGCACTGCCAGGTCGGTTTCTGGATCAGAGCCCACTACCTTGGCGGGTACCGTACGTCCGTCATGCAGCGCAACCTGAATTTCATCCGCAGCTTCGACTACGTGATGATTGGTAAGGATGTAGCCATCCGCACTGACGATAACACCTGAGCCGAGATTGTTGACTCGTTGCGAGCGTGAATTGGGGTGATCGCTAAAAAAGCGTTTGAAGATCGGGTCATCAGCCAGTGGGTTACGGGGTAAACGCACTTCCTTACTGGTAAAAACATTCACCACAGACGGAATGGCTTTTTTCGCTGCCGCGCTTAACGAATCGATCTGTGCACCGCCGCTTGGCGCCGCTACTTCACGAATGGTGATTCCCGGGCCATTATTTACGTTGCGCCAGGTGAGCCAGTCAGGCCTGAAAATAACGACTACAAAAAGCACGCCGAGCGCGATGGTTGTGCTCTGAGCAAAAACAAGCCAAAACTTCCGCATTATCAAATACGCCTATGGATTAAAACAGATTACTGGAAATTATACAGGACAGATATGGCCTGAATTTCCGGCTTAAAATTTAAATTGTCGCTTAAATGCGGGCAGGGGCTTTATGTTTCAAGCCAGTTTTGGTTAAAATAGCGGTTTTTGCAAGTCTGTAGTCACCTAAACAGGGATCGTTTATGAGCAATCAGCAAGTGGATCGTAGCAAGCGGCGCTTCCTTATCGCTGCCACTACTGCCGTTGGTGGAGTGGCGGGTGTCGCCGTGATGGTGCCTTTTGTCATGAGCATGCTGCCCAGCGAGCGTGCCAAGGCAGCGGGTGCACCGGTCGATGTAGACATCAGCAAGTTGGAGTCTGGTATGTTGCTGGCCGTCGCATGGCAGGGCAAACCGGTGTGGGTAGTTAACCGCACTAAGGAAATGCTGGCCAGACTGCCTAAAAATGACTCGTTTCTGCTGGATCCAAAGTCAGAGCAGCCGCAACAACCCGAATACTGCAAAAATGAGTGGCGCTCCATCAAACCAGAATTATTGGTAGTGGTTGGCATCTGTACTCACCTGGGTTGCTCCCCTACCTTCCGTAAAGAAGTTGGTGCCGCCGATCTGGGTGCAGATTGGCCCGGTGGCTGGCTCTGCCCTTGTCACGGTTCCAAGTATGACCTTGCAGCTCGGGTGTTCAAAGATGTGCCGGCGCCCCTGAATATGGATATCCCACCATACAAATTTGTCAACGACAACCTGATTCTGGTTGGTGATGACAGTAAAGGAGCGTAACGAATGAGTACCATGCAAAAATTTGTTGGCTGGATAGATGAGCGCTTTCCATTAACAGCCAACTGGAAAACGCATTTGTCCGAGTACTACGCACCGAAGAATTTCAATTTCTGGTACTTCTTTGGTTCGCTGGCGCTGTTGGTATTGGTGATGCAGATCGTCACCGGCATCTTTCTCACCATGAACTACAAACCGGATGCTGCGCTGGCATTCATGTCGGTTGAGTACATCATGCGTGACGTGGACTGGGGCTGGCTGATCCGCTATATGCACTCCACCGGCGCATCGATGTTCTTCGTGGTGGTATACCTGCATATGTTCCGTGGCTTGATGTATGGCTCCTACCGTAAACCACGCGAATTGATCTGGGTATTCGGCATGTTCCTCTACCTCGCATTGATGGCCGAAGCATTCATGGGCTACCTGTTGCCATGGGGTCAGATGTCGTACTGGGGTGCGCAGGTGATTATTTCCCTGTTTGGCGCAATTCCAGTAATTGGTAATGACCTGTCACTGTGGATTCGTGGTGACTTTGTGGTGTCCGATGCGACGCTAAACCGTTTCTTTGCATTCCACGTGATTGCGCTGCCGCTGGTGCTGGTGGGTCTGGTCGCTGCTCACATTATCGCGCTGCATGAAGTGGGTTCGAACAATCCTGACGGTATCGAAATCAAGAAACACAAAGATCCTGTCACCCACATCCCGCTTGATGGCATCCCTTTCCATCCGTATTACACGGTAAAGGACATCATGGGAGTGGTGGTGTTTCTGATGATATTCTCGGCGATCGTGTTTTTTGCGCCGACTATGGGTGGCTGGTTCATTGAAGCAAATAACTTCATTCCCGCAAACCCGCTGAAAACGCCTCCGCATATTGAACCGGTATGGTATTTCACTCCGTTCTACGCCATTCTGCGCGCCGTGCCGGATAAATTTCTGGGTGTGGTGGCGATGGGCGCGTCGGTAGTGATCATGTTCTTCCTGCCATGGCTGGATCGTTCCAAAGTTAAATCCATCCGTTACCGTGGCACTTTATACAAGAGCTTCCTGACCCTGTTCGTTATCAGCTTTATTGCACTGGGTTATCTGGGTACACAGGGTGTCACCGTGCTTACCACGAACCTGGCGCGGGGATTTAGCGTGATTTATTTCGCCTTCTTCCTGTTAATGCCCTGGTATACCAAGATTGACAAGACCAAACCTGAACCGGAAAGGGTGACTGGATAATGAAGAAGTTTCTGTTTGCGCTACTGTTTGTGCCTCTGCTTGCCTTTGGGTCGGAAGAGAGCGTCCATCTGGATAAAGCGCCAGTCAACCTCGAAGACTACGCGTCATTGCAGCGTGGGGCGCGCATCTT
Organism: Sulfuriferula sp.; assembly: GCA_031371965.1. GTDB lineage: Bacteria > Pseudomonadota > Gammaproteobacteria > Burkholderiales > Sulfuriferulaceae > Sulfuriferula. Next base: position 6,174 of record JANMKH010000488.1, on the reverse strand, counting down.
CACCAACTACTGCCTGAGTTGTCACAGTGCTAACGCCATGCGCTATTCGCGTCTGGAGGACATCGGTCTGAGCAAAGACCAGATCAAAAATAATCTGATGTTCGCTGGCACCAATGTGGGCGATACCATGAGCATTAGTATGAGCCCTGTAAATGCCCAGGAATGGTTCGGCGTCGCTCCTCCTGATCTTTCCGTTGAGGCGCGAGCTCGCACCCCAGACTGGTTGTACACTTATTTGCGCAGCTTCTACCTTGATGACACCCGTCCCACCGGCTGGAACAATACGGTATTCGAAAAAGTGGGAATGCCGAATGTTCTCTGGAGTTTGCAGGGTGAGCAGGTACTTAAAAAGAGTGCCGATGCTCATGATGAGCATGCCGCTCCAGAGTTCGAACTGGTCAAGCCGGGCAAGATGAGTCAAATTGAGTACAATGCCATGGTTGGCGATCTGGTCAATTATTTGACCTGGATGGGCGAACCCATACAGACCACCCGTCAGGAGTTAGGAATAGTGGTGATGCTGTTCCTTGGGGTATTCTTTATACTGGCTTACTACCTGAAGAAAGAATTCTGGAAGGATATTCACTAAGCTCTACCATACATTCCATCATTGTTTTCACGGCCGGCGGTACTCCGCCGGCCATGTCATTTTCAGGGTAAAGCATCATGATGACTTTGTATTCCGGTAATACCTGCCCTTATAGCCAGCGCTGCCGTATCGTTCTGTTCGAAAAAGGCATGGATTTTGAAATCATCGACGTGGACTTGCACAACAAGCCCGAAGATCTGGCGCTGATGAATCCATACAATCGCGTTCCAGTATTGGTCGAACGCGATCTTATTCTGTATGAAGCCAATATCATTAACGAATACATCGATGAGCGCTTTCCGCATCCGCAACTCATGCCGGCCGACCCGGTAATGCGGGCACGGGCACGCCTGTTCCTGTTTAATTTCGAACAGGATCTTTTCAGCCATGTGCATGCAATAGAGCACGGCAGCCAAAAAGCAGCGGAAAAAGGTCGCGCTATGGTGCGTGACAGTCTGACCCAGATTGCGCCGATTTTCGCCAAACAGAAATACATGCTGAATGATGATTTCTCCATGCTTGACGTGGCCATTGCCCCCTTGCTGTGGCGGCTGGATCATTACGACGTTCAGCTACCGCGGCAAGCCGCTAACCTGCTTAAATATGCCGAACGAATTTTCAGTCGACCTGCATTTATTGAAGCACTGACACCTAACGAAAAAGCCATGCGCAAGTAATGCCATCCACCTCGACCAAGCCTTATTTGATCCGCGCCATTTACGAGTGGTGCGTGGACAATGGCTTTACGCCCCATCTCTCGGTTGCAGTGGACCAGAATACGCGGGTGCCAATGGAGTTCGTCAAGGAAGGCCAGATCGTGCTGAACCTGTCTGCTAGCGCGACCCGCAATCTCACCATGGACAATGACTGGGTGCAGTTTTCAGCCCGGTTTGGTGGAGTTTCGCGCGAGCTGCACATTCCCATATCTGCAGTGGTTGGTATTTTTGCCCGGGAAAATGGCGAGGGCATGGGCTTTGCACCGGAAACGCAAACGGATACAGAAAATGCGCCCGACTCCGACCCGCCAAAACCCACCAAGCCAAGTCTTAAAATCGTCAAATAAACGATTCATATAACAGCTTGTGGGCTATTTTTGAATGGTTTGCCGCGTTTGGTACTATTCTACGATAGCCAGCTTTAACTGACTGAGCACAATATTAGAAATTCATGATATTTAACTTACGAGGTGGCCAAATGAAATCACTCAAACGTTTTTTCGGAATAGTCGGCATGAGTCTCATGTTGGCAGCACCCTCAATTCATGCCAACTCCTCCCCGGTTCCAGGTTCGCCACTTGCGAAGGTTTACAAGGTGCAGCTGGCAAAAGGCGTGAGTGCCGACGATGCCGCAACTTCCATGAAGCTGCGTGCCAATGCGCTCAATATTAAACTGGTCTCCGAACTACCGTTGTCCAAACAGGTCGAGGCGGTAACGGGCAAACCTCAGCGGCGCATGACCATTTTCCAGTTCTGCGACGCGGTCACGGCCAAAGAATTGGTTGATCTCAACTTGGACTACGCCATTTTCCTGCCGTGCCGAGTGGCATTGATTGAAGACAAGAATGGGCAGGTGTGGTTGATTATGATGGACATGAATGTGGATCAGCTAGCTAAGGAAGGCAATATGAATGCGGCGCTTAAGCAAAAGATTTCAAAAGTGCGCAATGATTTGATCCAGATTATCAACGCCGGTGCCAAGGGCGATTTGTAGTTTGACCATGTCAACCAAAGAAAAACGGCGGGCAGATTAAGTCACGCCGTTTTTTATTGTCCAGCCAGTTGTTCCCATGTCGCCAGGAACACATATTCATCGCTATCACCAGTGTCCAGCCAGATCAGCGGCAAATTCGGGAAGGCCGCCTCCAGCGCTTCACGATTATGGCCAATTTCAGCAACCAGAATTCCTCCTGGATTAAGGTGGGCAGGTGCGGTGCCGAGTATGGCGCGGATATGTTCCAGACCATCAGACCCGCTGGCTAATGCAAGTTGCGGTTCTGCCCGATATTCAGCAGGCAGCGCAGTCATGCTGGGTGCGTTGACGTAAGGGGGGTTGCTTACAATAACGTCATAGGTGCGGCCGGAAATCTGGTTGAACAAGTCAGATTGTATTGTTTTCACTTGCGCCTGCAACTGGTAGTCGGTGATGTTGCGCTCAGCTACCGCCAATGCATCCGCGGATATATCCACTGCATCGATTGCTGCATTAGGGAAAGCATGCGCCATCAAAATGGCCAGACAGCCAGAGCCCGTGCACATATCCAACCCGGTTTGCACGGATTCAGGGTCTTCCACCCAGGGGGCCAACTGTTCACGCAATAATTCGGCAATGAACGAGCGCGGAATAATCACCCGCTCATCCACATAAAAAGCGAACTCCCCCAGCCAGGCCTGATGCGTGATATATCCCGCAGGGATACGCTGATTCACACGTTTCTCAAATACCTGTTGCAAATCTTCGCGCTCTACTTCGGTGAGGCAGGCGTCGAGAAACGGATCCAGCTTATCCAGCGGCAGGTGCAGGCTGTGCAGGATCAGATAAGCGGCTTCATCGAAGGCATTGGTCGTGCCATGGCCGAAAAACACACCGGCCTCGTTCATGCGGCTCACTCCGAAGCGCAGCCAGTCGCGCACCGTGATCAGCGCATCGGTATCGTGAAAATAATCGTGACTCATCGGCTTAGCAGTTTTTCCAGGGTTTTTTGGTAGATGGCGCGCAGTGGTTCCAGTGCAGCAACTGGCACATTTTCATTGAGCTTGTGGATGCTGGCGTTCATCGGGCCGAACTCCACCACCTGTGCGCAGATGCCGGCGATAAAACGTCCGTCCGAAGTGCCACCGCTGGTGTAGAGCTCGGTATCCAGCCCGGATAATTCCTTGATCGCAGCGCTGATAGCTTCCACCAAGCTGCCACGCGACGTGAGGTAGGGCTTCCCTGATTCTTCCCAATCGAGATCGTATTCAAGACCGTGTCGGTCAAGTACATCGTGTACTCGAACTTTCAAATCATCCTTGGTGCTGGCCGTGGAATGGCGAAAATTGAAGCGGATTTCCACTGTACCGGGCACTACGTTGGTGGCGCCGGTGCCACCGTGGATATTGGAGATTTGCCAACTGGTCGGCGGGAAATATTCGTTGCCTTTATCCCATTCGATCGCGGCCAGCTCGGCGATGACCGGGGCGGCTCGGTGGATGGGGTTCCTGACCAGGTGTGGATAGGCAATGTGCCCCTGTATGCCTTTTACCGTAAGGCGCCCGGACAGGGAACCGCGCCGGCCATTTTTGATGGTATCGCCCAGTTGCGACACACAGGTAGGTTCGCCGACGATGCAGCAGTCAATTTTTTCGCCGCGCGCAGCCAACATTTCGACAACTTTTACAGTGCCGTCGGTGGCGATCCCTTCCTCATCCGAAGTAATCAGCAAGGCAATCGAACCTGTGTGATCGGGATGCTGGGCGACGAACCCTTCTATCGAAGTCACAAACGCCGCCAGTGAGGCTTTCATGTCCGATGCGCCGCGTCCGTACAAAATACCATCGCGTATCGTGGGGGTGAACGGGTCGGAATACCATTGATCGAGTGGCCCGGTTGGCACCACATCGGTATGCCCGGCAAAGCATACCACCGGGCTGGTATCGCCCCGGCGCGCCCACAAGTTGATGACGCCGTTAGAGGTGATGGTTTCAAAACGAAAGCCCAATGGCGCCAGGCGTTCCTGTATTAAAGCCTGACAACCGGCGTCATCAGGGGTGTTGGAGCGGCGCGAGATGAGCTGCTGGGTGAGTGCGAGGGTATCGGTCATGTTGATTTATTTGCTGGCAGCTACGAGGGAATGGATAATTTTTGTTCGAGTGTGCGTGTTGCGGCCACAGCGGGGCTAGCGACTATTGGTGCTGGAATTATCAGCATCGCTACAACAAAAGCATTTGTTCTCATGTCACACTCCTAAGACAGCAGCATATTCCGCGGGGTTAAATCCGATTACTATTTGGTGGGCATGTCCCAGCACCGGGCGTTTGATCACACTGGTTTTTTCCATCATCAGCGCAAACGCGGCTTCCTGGGTGGTGATGCTGGCTTTTATCGCGTCTGGTAACTGGCGCCAGGTCCTGCCCTGGCGGTTAAGCAATTTTTCCCAGCCCAGCTGTTGCGCCCAAGCGGTCAGCAACGCGACATTTACGCCAGATTTCTTGAAATCATGAAATTCGTAAGCCTGGCCGTGTTCATCCAGCCAGGCCAAGGCTTTTTTGACCGTAGTGCAATTGGAAATACCGTAAATGCGCATGGTGCCGATAGAATAGTAATAATTCGCCCATTTTAATCGAGAACTGCTCATGCGTCGCTTCGCTTCTGACGGCGGCCAGCCTGGCGCTGCCGACTGGCGCACTATCCGCCTGCTGTTGCCCTATCTGTGGGAATACAAATGGCGCGTCGCCATTGCGCTGAGTTTCCTGATCGGCGCCAAACTCGCCGTAGTGGGCGTGCCGCTGATATTGAAACAGGTGGTGGATTCGCTTAATCAACCCAAGGCGATGCTGGTCGTGCCGGTGGCTCTGTTGTTGGGCTACGGCGCATTGCGACTGGCCAGCACAGTGTTTTCCGATTTACGCGACATCGTGTTTGCCAAGGTTACCCAGCATGCTATCCGCCGCGTTGGGCTGGAGGTGTTTCGCCACCTGCACAATCTCTCGCTGCGCTTTCACCTGGAGCGCCAGACCGGCGGGGTGTCGCGCGACATTGAGCGTGGCGCGCGTGGCATTTCTTCGCTGATCAACTTCACCCTGTTTTCCATCCTGCCCACGTTGATTGAAATCAGCCTGGTGGCGGGAATATTGTTTGCCAAGTTCGACTGGGTATTCGCCGCCATCACCCTGGCGGTGCTGGTGGTATATATCGCGCTCACCATTACCATCACCGAATGGCGTACCCATATTCGCCGTGAAATGAACGAGCTCGACTCGCAGGCCAATACCAAGGCCATCGACAGCCTGCTCAATTATGAGACGGTGAAATACTTCGGCAATGAGGATTTCGAGGCCAGACGCTACGACATCAGCCTGCAGAGCTGGGAAAAAGTCGCGGTCAAGAACCAGACATCGCTGGGTCTGCTCAATGCAGCGCAGGCGACGATTATTGCCAGCGGCGTGACGATCATGCTGCTGCGCGCTTCCGCTGGTGTGGTTGCGGGCAAGCTCACCATTGGCGATCTGGTGATGATCAACGCCTTTCTGATCCAGATGTTCATTCCGCTGAATTTCCTGGGCGTGATGTATCGTTCGATCAAACAGTCTCTCACCGATATCGAGCGGCTGTTCAAGCTGCTCCACGTCAACCGCGAAATCCAGGACGCCCCGGCTGCCAGGCCGTTGCAGCTGAAGGGCGGTGTGGTGCGCTTTGAGGACGTGCATTTTGGCTACGATGCGGACCGCAAAATATTGCATGGCGTGAGTTTTGACATTCCTGCCGGGCACAACGGTGCGGTGGTCGGCACCAGCGGGGCCGGCAAATCCACGCTGGCACGGCTGTTGTTCCGCTTTTACGACGTGACCGGCGGGCGCATCAGCATCGACGGCCAGGATATCCGCAGC
>JANMKH010000481.1:0-2223 GCA_031371965.1 Sulfuriferula sp. | reverse complement strand
CGGCATGCTATGGCCGAAAATTGAACATGAACGCGACGGCCTGATGCTGGCAGCCAGCCACGCGGTAGGGCGCAACGCGGTGATCGACGAAGAAGTGGCTACGTTCCTTGCCGACAGCCTGGTTGCAAATTACCCGGCCCTGTTGCAGGCGCGTTATGGCTTTACGCTGGATGAAATGGATGGCGTCGGCGTCATTGAAGCCATCGCCAAACGCCGCGGTTATCGTTTGAAGGGCGGCGAAGCCGACCTGGAAAAAGCTGCGTTGACCCTGTTGCAGGATTATCGTGACGGCTCCCTGGGACGCGTCAGCCTGGAGACTCCCGAGCAACGACGCAGCATGTTAAACCCGCCTGACGCACTGGAGACGGATGTCCCGGAATAGCTGTGCAAAAAAGCCCTTGAAATTTCTTCAGCAGTAAACATATCTGTCTCAGGCAGGCATTCATTCGATTGACGGCCTGATGATCAACCTGAAAAGAAGGAGTTTTGAAATGGCAAATATTTCCCGTTACGACCCTTTTGATTTCACTGTCGAACCATTCGATAACCTGTTCCGTGGCTTTTTCCGCCCGGTGCGCGCTACCAATAGCGAGGCTGCCGTACAAATCAAGATGGATGTGAAAGAAGATGAACAGGGCTACACCGTGCATGCCGATGTACCCGGTGTGAAAAAGGAAGACATTCACGTCACCATCGATGGCAACCAGGTCTCGCTCAGCGCTGAAGTCAAGCGCGAAACCGAGAACAAGGATGGTGAAAAACTGTTGCGCTCGGAACGCTACTTCGGCAAAGCCTATCGCAGCTTTACCTTGGGCAGCGACATCGACGATGCGGCCGCGGAGGCGAAGTACCATGATGGCGTGCTGGAGCTACGCTTGCCGAAAAAGGCAGCAGCCTCCGCAAAACGGCTGGAAATCCATTAAAGCATTTTTCTTTTCCAGGCGGCGTTAGCCGCCTTTTTTTGGGTATGGGGTTTCGCCTCACGAACATAGTTCGGATTTAACCTTGTCTTTGTGGCTATCGCTCCCATGTTGGACGCATGATTCCTCTATCCATCCTCGATCTATCTCCAATCACCGAAGGCAGCAACGCTGCCCAGTCGTTTCGCAACACGCTTGATCTTGCCAGGCACGGAGAGCGCTGGGGTTACCAGCGCTTCTGGCTGGCCGAGCATCATGGCATGCCCGGCATTGCCAGCGCCGCGACCGCTGTCCTGATCGGGCATGTCGCAGGTGGCACGTCGACCATCCGCGTCGGTGCCGGCGGGATCATGTTGCCCAACCATTCGCCTCTGGTGATCGCCGAACAGTTCGGAACCCTGGAATCGCTCTTTCCCGGGCGCATTGACTTGGGCCTCGGACGCGCGCCAGGCTCAGATCAACTCACCGCACGCGCTTTGCGTCGAACGCTTGCCTCTGACGCCGATCAGTTTCCCCAGGACGTCGTCGAACTGATGGGTTATTTCTCGGCGACGCAGCGGCACGCGGTTCGTGCCGTTCCGGGCGCCGGCCTGAATGTTCCGATATGGATTTTGGGCTCGAGTCTTTTTGGGGCACAACTGGCTGCGGACCTGGGTCTACCCTACGCATTCGCGTCGCATTTTGCACCGGCGCAAATGATGCAGGCGCTTGCCTTATACCGCGCCACCTTCAGGCCGTCTGCCCATCTGGAGAAACCGTATGTGATGCTCGGCTTCAACGTGTTTGCGGCAGATGCGGAAGCGGAGGCGCAATTTCTCGCCACATCAATGCAGCAAGCATTTGTCAGCCTGCGCAGCGGTCATCCCAAGCGTTTGCCGCCACCCGAGGACGGATACATGAATCGCATCGGTCCCCAGGAACGGACCCTGCTGGACCAGGTTCTGTCATGCTCGGCGATTGGCTCGAGCGACACAGTAAAGCTTAAACTGGAAGCATTCATCGAACAAACCGGGGCGGATGAATTGATGATCACGTCGCAGATTTTCGATCATTCTGCGCGCCTCCGGTCATATGAAATCGTCGCCAATCTCCACGCAGCGTTGGGGTGACAACCCGTTCTCATCCTAATACTCCCGCTTCACGGTCCGCTTTCTTTGGCGCTTATTTGCGAACGAACGCTCCAGCACCAGAGACAGGCCACCGGCTGGTCAACGATCGAATAGTAATGCGCTCAAATGCTTTTCATGTTTTTTTCCGGGAACTATCGCCATCCGCCAAATGCCTCATAGTCAGTAAAGGCATG
>JANMKH010000536.1:0-2253 GCA_031371965.1 Sulfuriferula sp. | reverse complement strand
TGACGGGTGAAATGCGCTCGTTAAGTTAGCCGGGGCCAGCAGCTCCTGAACCATGTCGGGAATTTGAGCTTTTAGCTCTTGTAAACAGACGATATCCGCTTTTTGTCTGGCCAACCAGGGCAAGACGCCCTTTGTTATTGCCGAGCGAATTCCGTTTAAATTTAATGTTATAACCCTCAATTATCCTCCTGCTTGTTGAAATATATATTGCAAACCGTTGTAAAATCTATTTAATTTCACTTAAAAACATGTTATTTTTCTGCAGATCGTTAGACTTTCAATTGCATGACCGACTTCCGCCAAGAGTTTATCGCGTTTGCCGTAACACAAGGCGTCATTCGCTTTGGTGAATTTAAAACCAAGGCGGGGCGACTTTCGCCTTATTTTTTTAACGCGGGACTCTTCAATGACGGAACGTCACTGTCCAAGCTTTGCGGGTACTATGCTCAGGCCATTGAGTCGGCAAATATCCCATTCGATATGCTGTTTGGTCCGGCGTATAAGGGCATCGTTCTCGCGGCCGGCGTGGCGATGTCACTGGCGCAAGAGCATCACCAAAATCGTCCGTTTGCCTTCAATCGTAAGGAAGCGAAAGATCATGGCGAAGGCGGAACAATTATCGGTGCGCCATTAAAAGGTCGAGTGTTGATCATAGACGACGTCATTTCCGCCGGAACATCGGTGCGTGAATCGGTGGAAATTATTCGTAACCAAGGCGCTCAGCCCGCCGCAGTGGTACTCGCTCTAGATCGTATGGAGCGCGGCCTCACGTCGGATCTATCAGCGGTTCAAGAAGTAGAAAGGGATTTCGGTATCCCGGTGATCAGTGTCGCGTCGCTGGCGGATTTGATCGTGTTCCTGAACAGTCAATCGAATTTACAATCCGATTTATCAGCGGTGAAAACGTATCGTGAACAATATGGCATTCAGTAGAACTCAAATTTGGCGTCGTGCGATTCCTTTATTAAGCTTGCTTATGGTGATGGCAGGCCATGCGTCAGGCGAAACTTATAAGTGGGTGGACGAAAAAGGCGTGACGCAATACGGCGATAGGTTGCCGCCAGAATATTCACAAAAGGCCAACACCAAGCTCAATAAGCGCGGCGTGGAGACAAAAAAAACCGAGCGTGCAATGACGCCCGCAGAAATCAAGGCGCGCGACGATGAGGCCGAGCGCTTGAAGCAAGAAAAGATTAAGGCGAAGGAGCAAAAGCGCCTTGACGAAATTATGTTGGCCACCTATGCCAACGAGTCGGAAATCGATCTGGTACGGGATCGGTCGCTTGAGCCCTTTGACGGGAAAACCCTCGCCGCCCGCGAGCGGATCAAATACCTGCAGCCCCTCCTTGCCGACCTGTCGAAAGTAATGGTGCCTTACCAAGACACGACACCGTCCGGACAAAAGAAAACACCGCCAGCCAGACTAACCAAGGACATTGCCGCCAAGAAAAAGGAGATCGGCGAATTGGAGCGCTCCATTAAAAACCTGGAAATCGACAAAGCTGCGTTAGTAACGAAATACTCCCGCGACAAACAACGCTTTCGCGAAATCGCCGCGGCCGGGGGTGCGGGAAAGAGATTGGGCAATTCCACAGAGAAGGATAAGATTCCGACCTGGGTGGAAGTTAACAGTGAAGTCGCCCAGAGTTGCCTGAAAAATTGGCAAGATACGTTAGGCGGCGAGGCCTACGCTGTGTTCGCCGAGATCAAGCGTGACGGTCAATTGGCAGGTCTCGTTTTGGAAACCCGCGCGCGGAAGAAAACCGGCGAATTTGCGAATGTCAAAGCCACCTGTCCGATGCGATCCGATGGCAGCTTCGACCAAGACGGCATTCGCGCCAAGCGCTCACTTTATGTGACGGGGAAAGGCTAATAAGGTAGCACCGCGCGAACTACGCGGATAGTTTGCGTTTTAACAATTCGTTGAGCTGTTGCGGGTTGGCTTTGTCCTGGGTCGCCTTCATCGCCTGACCGACAAAGAATCCAAAAACCTTTTCTTTTCCCGCGCGATACTCGGCGACTTGATCCGCATTGTTGGCGATGATGTCATCGATGATTTTTTCCAACGCGCCGCTGTCGGAGATTTGCTTTAAGCCGCGCGCTTCGATAATCGTATCGGCATCACCCCCATCGTTCCACATCGCCGCAAAGACTTCTTTGGCCATCTTTCCGGAGATCGTGCCGTCGGCAATGCGCTGGATCAATCCCGCCAATTTGGCGCTGGAAATCTTGCTGGCTTCGACATCCAATCCG
>JANMKH010000534.1:0-3214 GCA_031371965.1 Sulfuriferula sp. | reverse complement strand
GTTCAGCCAAAAGCATGCTCACTTGCTGTTGCAGGGCAAAGTGCCCATTTCCGAAGGCACCGCGTTGAAGCTGGAGCAGGTGCTGGGCGGTAGTGCGCGTTTCTGGATGAATTTGGAAACACAGTATTGGGAACAGCTTTTGCGCCGCGAGGTGCTCAGCATTGAAGATAACGTATCTCTGAAATCAGGGTTGCTGAGTCGGAAATGAACTGATGGATATTTTGCAGCTTCTATCTCTCCCCGAAGGCAAGACGCTTGAGTTCAAGCGTGAGTTGTCGTCGCCGAAGCCGGTGTTGCGCACGCTGGTGGCTTTTGCCAATACGGCTGGCGGGACGCTGATTATTGGCAAGTCGGATGATGGGGAAATTGTCGGGGTAGATGATGTCCTGGCTGAAGAGGAGCGGCTGGCCAGTCTGATTGCCGACAGTATCGCGCCTGCGATGATGCCCGAGATCGAGGCGATCACCGTGGAAGATAAAACGCTGTTGCTGGTGCGCGTGGCTCATTGGCCGGGGCCGTTTTACCTGAAGGAGATGGGGCCGGTAGATGGGGTGTATGTGCGGCTGGGTTCCACCAACCGCAAGGCGGATGCTGCGATGCTGGCAGAGATGGAGCGCTTTCGCAGCAATCACTCGTTCGATCAGTTGCCTTGTGCTGAGGCCGGAGAAGAGGCGCTGGATGATTCCTTGATCCGCCGCTGGTTTGAGACCATCGGCAAAGAGATGCGAACATCCGACCTGGAATCAATGGAGATACTGGTGCCGCATGGCTCGCGCAAAGTGGTTTCCAATGGCGGCATGATCCTCTTCGGCCGCGAGGAAGTACGAAACCGCTATTTCCCGGATGCCAATGTCTCTTGTGCCCTGTTTCACGGCGCGACAAAAAGCCGCTTCCTTGATCGAAAGGATTTCGGGGGTGGCATCTTTGGTGCGCTGGAAGAGGTGCCGAAATTCATTGCCCGCAATACGCGCCTGGCGGCGAAGATCGAGAATATTCGTCGGCAGGACATCCCTGAGTATTCGTTAGTGGCTGTGCGTGAAGTGCTCATCAATGCCTTGGCGCACGCCGATTATGGCGTTACCGGTATGCGCCTGTTCGTATCCATCTTTTCCGACCGACTGGAGATACAGAACCCCGGCATGTTGCCTTTTGGCATGACACTGGAGGATTTTAAATCGGGCGTCAGCCGGGTGCGCAATCGCGTGATCGCACAGGTGCTGCACCGGCTGGAGATCATGGAGCGCTGGGGAAGCGGCTACGAACGAATTCGCGAGGCCTGCCGCGAAGGCGGTTATCCGGAGCCGGAATGGCAGGAAATGGGCATGTGTACGCGCGTCATCTTCCGTCCGCATCCTGATGTCGCAGCCAGTGAGCCTGCAAATGTCCCTGTAAATGTCCCTGTAAATGTCCCTGTAAAAACTGAAGGACTCAGTGAGCGGCAGCAGTGGTTCATGGAACAGCTCAGTACCGGCAGAAATGTGAAGGCAGCAGATATCGAGGCACAGTGGAATGTAGTTGAGAAAACCGCTAAACGGGATATTGCAGAGCTGCGCAAGCTGGAATTGATCGAGTTCGTTGGGGCTGCCAAGACGGGTAGTTATCGGTTGAAAACGTCAGGAAAAAGATAGTTGGCGATTTCATCGTTTCTATCTCTGGAAAGAGGCGAAATGAGGCCGATTTTTTTATTGGAACTGTTATTAGAAAGCGTAAATTTTCAATATCCAATTGATTTATATATAGGGTTCTAATGAATATATCTGATGAAAACCGCATTAAAAGCTCAAAGGATATTTAGCCTTTGGCTGCAAAATTTATCCCATTTCAACCCTTTTTAACCCATTATTTTGGGTGCGTTGACCGTGTAATTTGTTGTATTAAAATAAATTGTTAATTGGATAAATTTCTCATCATGCTAATAATTTAGCCGATTCAATCCATGACCTACACTGAAGACAGCCTCGTCGAGCAACCCGCCATTCAGCTTTTCGCCGAGTTGGGCTGGGAGACGCTATCCGCTTCGGATGAGGTGATGGGCGCGAGTGGCACGCTGGGGCGCGATACGAAATCCGAGGTGGTGCTGACTTCACGTTTGCGCAATGTGCTGACGCGGCTGAACTCATCGCTGCCACCCGAAGCAATTGCCGCCGCCGTGGATGAGTTGTCTCGCGACCGTTCGGCGATGCTACCTACCGCTGCAAACCGCGAACTGTGGGCGTTGATGCGAGACGGGGTGAAGGTGTCCGTGCCTGACCTGGTGAGGGGAGGGCAGAAGGACGAGCGGGTGCGGGTGGTGGATTGGGATAATCCCGCTGCCAACGATTTCCTGCTGGTAAGCCAGATGACCATCGTCGGCCAGCTCTATACCTGCCGCCCGGATTTGATCGGCTTCGTGAATGGCCTGCCGTGGGTGGTGATCGAACTGAAGAAGCCGGGAGTACCCGCCAGGCAAGCCTTTGACGGCAATCTCACCAGTTACAAGCACGCGCAGAACGGCGTGCCTGCGCTGTTCTGGTCGAATGCCTTGCTGATTGCCTCCAACGGCACGGATAGCCGTGTCGGTTCGCTCACTGCCGATTGGGAGCGGTTCTTCGAGTGGAAGCGCATTGAGCACGAGGATGAGCCGCGCCGGGTGTCGCTGGAAGTGATGCTGCGCGGGCTGTGCGAACCCTCCCGCCTGCTGGATATGGCGGAGAACTACACGCTGTTTTCCGAACACAAGAGCGGGCTATCCAAGATCATCGGGCAGAACCATCAGTTCATCGGCGTGAATAACGCCATCCGCGCCATGCTCAAGGCGCGCGAGGAAGGCCACGGGCGCGGCGGCGTGTTCTGGCAGACGCAGGGTTCCGGCAAGAGTTTTTCGATGGTGTTCTTCGCGCAAAAGGTGCTGCGCAAGATTCCGGGTAACTGGACGTTCGTGATCATCACCGACCGTGTGGAACTGGACGATCAAATTGCCAAGACTTTCGCCGCCTGCGGGGCGGTGAGCGATGCGCAGGTCAGCCACGCACAAAGCGGCGCACAGCTACGTGAGCTGCTTTCCGGAAATAACCGCTATGTGTTCACGCTGATCCACAAGTTCCAGACTTCCGAGGTGCTGTGCGACCGGCGCGATGTGATCGTGCTGACCGACGAGGCGCACCGCAGTCAGTACGACACGCTGGCGTTGAACATGCGCGCTGCGCTGCCGAATGCGATGTTCGTCGCCTTCACC
>JANMKH010000523.1:0-1650 GCA_031371965.1 Sulfuriferula sp. | reverse complement strand
ATCGCGCCCAAGACCCTGCTGCCCACCGGGGTCGAGCAGATGGGCGTACACGTCTACCACGAAATGGCGAAGGGGCTGAAAGACGTCGACGTGGTCATCATGCTGCGCCTGCAAAACGAGCGCATGCGCGGGTCACTGCTGCCCAGCGCGCAGGAATACTTCAAATACTACGGCCTGACCCCGGACAAGCTGACGCTGGCCCGGCCCGACGCCATCGTCATGCACCCCGGCCCGATGAACCGCGGCGTCGAGATCGACTCGGCCGTGGCTGACGGCAAGCAATCGGTCATCCTGCCGCAGGTGACCTACGGCATCGCCGTGCGCATGGCGGTAATGAGCATACTGGCGGGAAATTAAGCATGAAAATCCAAATCAAGAACGGCCGCCTGATCGACCCCAAGCACGGCCTCGACACCCACGCCGACCTCTATATCGCAGCCGGCAAAATCGCTGCCATCGGCAACGCACCCAAGGACTTTCACGCCAACCGCGTGATCGACGCCAGCAACTGCATCGTCTGCCCCGGCCTGGTCGATCTCGCCGCGCGTCTGCGCGAGCCGGGCTTCGAGTACAAAGCCACGCTCGAATCGGAGATGGATGCCGCGTGTGCCGGCGGCGTCACCAGCCTGGCCTGCCCGCCCGACACCGACCCGCCACTGGACGAACCCGGCCTGGTGGAAATGCTCAAGTTCCGCGCCCAGAATCTCAACCAGGCACGGGTCTATCCGATCGGCGCGCTGACCCAGAAACTCGAAGGCGCGCGCCTCACCGAAATGGCCGAGCTGCGCGACGCCGGCTGCGTGGGCTTCTCCCAGGCCGACGCCCCCATTACCGACACCCAGGTGCTGGTGCGCGCGCTGGAATACGCCGCCACTTTTGGATTTACTGTGTGGCTGCGCCCGCAGGACGCCTACCTCGCCAAAGGCGGCGTGGCGCACGACGGCTTTGTCGCCACGCGCCTGGGTTTGCCCGCCATCCCCACCAGTGCGGAGACCGTGGCCCTCGCCACCATTCTGCTGCTGGCAAAGGAAACCGGCGCGCGCGTGCATCTGTGCCGTCTTTCCGCCGCCGAGAGCCTGGCGATGGTGCGCACCGCCAAGGCCGAAGGCCTCAACGTAAGCTGCGATGTCGGTATCAACCACGTCCACCTCAGTGAAATGGACATCGGCTATTTTGACACCAACCACCATCTCGTGCCCCCGCTGCGCGGCCTGCGCGACCGCGACGCCATCCGCGCCGCGCTCGCCGACGGCACCGTGGACGCGCTGTGCTCCGACCACACCCCGGTGGACGAAGACGGCAAGCAAATGCCCTTCGGCGAATCCGAACCGGGCGCCACCGGGCTGGAACTGTTGTTGCCACTGACGCTGAAATGGGCACGCGAAAACGGCATCCCACTCAGCCAGGCGCTGGCGCGTATCACCCATCAACCCGCGCATATCCTCGGCCTCGACGCCGGGCACCTGGCCATCGGCCATGCCGCAGACATCTGTCTGTTCGACCCTGAAGCCACGTGGATAGTCGCATCCAGCGTACTCAAAAGCCAAGGCAAGAACACACCGTTTTTGGGTTATGAAATGCAGGGGAGGGTGCACGCCACGCTGGTGGAGGGGCATGTGGTGTTTGAGGCGGGGGAGAATGGGCAGGGGC
>JANMKH010000491.1:0-7824 GCA_031371965.1 Sulfuriferula sp. | reverse complement strand
GCTTGCCTGTGCCGCTTCCAGATGCGCGCGGTCTGCATCCCGGGTGGCACGCGCTGTCTCGGTCACTTTGTCCGACACGGTGTGGTCCTGGCTATTGAGTAGCGCCAGGCGCCGGTATTCGCGTTCCGAGGCCGCGGCCTGGGCGCGTGCCGCGTCGGTTTGCAGTTGTGCCGAGCGCAATTGTCCGCGCAACTGCAACAGCGGTCCCGGGTCCAGCACGCTGGCGTAAGCGCTGGTCTGCGGCTGGAAACGGGTGGTGGGCAACGCCTGTGCTTCGATGCCGCTCGCCGTCAGTTGCTGGGGGGTGATCTCAACCTTACCTGCGCTGGTCGTGGCCGCTTGCGAGCTAGCCGCCGGGTTGGCGGGCTGGGCCGGCTTGCTGCGTATCCAGATAACCGCGCCGATAATGATCACAGCGGCGATCAGGCCCACGAGGATATTACGTTTGTGTTTCATGGCCGGGATCCTTGATTGGCAGGCGCGTTACGCCGGGGGTCAGGCAGGGTGGTACGGGTTATTCCAACCGCGCCGTTCAGTGGGCGCTCGATCGCATCTTCCAGCTGGTTTAACGATTGCTGGACTTGCATAAGCGCATTTTGATGGGCGAGGAGAACAGTAAAAAGAGCCTGATGCGCCAGCGTCAACATCAGGCGGTCTGTCTCCCCCGCTCTATACAAATTCTGTGCAGATGAAAGTTGCTGTTGTTGCGCGGACACGAGCGCTTCGCTCTGGCTTAAGCTGTTAAGCGCCGCATGGTAAGCGACCAGCGCCTGGTCGGTTTGGTTGATGGCCTGCGCCTGTAGTAATTTTACATTCGCCTCGGCTTCGGCGCGGCGCGCTTTTGCCTCGGCGATTGGCCCCTGGTTTTGATTGAGGATGGGAAGGGCGATGCCGCTAGCACCGAAGGCGATCTTGGTTGCGCCCTGATCCCAGAGGTAGCCAGGTCCCAGGTGAATGTCTGGATATTGATTGGCGATTTCCAGTTGCAAGGCTTCCTGGCTAGCCTGGTATTGCGTCAACGCGGCCAACAGGTCCGCCCGGTTAAGAATCGCCTGACGTTGGGCGTCTCGCATCGGGATATCCGGATAAATCCGCTCGAACTCTGCAAAGCTGATATGGATGCCGTCCAATGCGCTCACCGGCACGCCGATTGCGCTTGCCACCTGGGCACGGGCATCTTCTCTCTGCTTTTGCGCATTCGCCAGGTCAGTGCGGCTTTGGATCAGCGCAATGCGCTGCTGATTCACGTCGGTGGCGGATGCCTCGCCCACCGAGAGGCGCTGCTCCAGCATCTTGACGATCTGACTCTGAGCCTCGATCTGCTGCTTCAGTATTGAGGTCTTTTGGGTAGCGGTGTAAAGGTTAAGCAGTTGTGCACGCAGCCGGCTTCTGACTTGCCAGGCCACGTTGCCGATGCTGAAGCGGGCGGCGTCCGACAATTGTTGAGCTTGCGCTATCCGGTACCCACGCTTGCCCGCGGTTTCAATCGGAATATCGAGTCCCAGGCCAAACGTCCACGGGGAGCTTCCGCTTGAGCCGGTCGTGTGTTGAAAAGGCAATTGCAGCGTGGGATTGGGCCGCTGCGCGGCAGTAACAATGCCCGCCTTGGCCGTTCCCCATTTAGCGCGCGCCGCATCCAAATCAGGGCTGTAATAAAAGGCGGCCAAGGTAAGCATCTTCCCGCTCCAGCTTTTGGGCGGCCAAGGAATCACATCCTGACCCAAACTCGTCTGGATGAATTGATGGAGTTCTGCGGAGTCGAGCGTACGTGCCTCATAGGACTTTGCCAGCTTGGCTGGATCAAGAGGCCGTGCTTGATATGACTGCGTCGCGCAGCCAGATAGCAACGCCACAATACTAAGGAGGAACAATGTCCTCATGCCATTACTCCTTGCAAAAAGAACTGGAAGCCGAAGCTTCCCCGAAGATATGGGGAAAATGAAGTACACATTGCCGACGATAATAGTTCGGCGAATGTCAAATCTGCGTCAAGTCGCCATGAAATCTAGACAGGCGAAAAGTCTATCATGACTCGGGTTCCTCGATTTTCTTCACTATGCAGCGTAATTCGCCAGCCGGATTGGTCGCAGATTCTTTTTACGATCGAAAGTCCCAACCCTAGGCCGCCCTGTTTCTCCATGGGGTGGATTCCCCGATAAAACCGCTCGAAGATATGAGGAAGGTCGGCAGCAGAGATACCAATGCCCGTGTCTTCGATGCACAAGCGCTGTGCTTCGTAGCGGACAGAAATTTTGCCCTGCTCGGTATAGGCGATCGCGTTCTTGATCAGGTTGGTGAGTACAAGATCGAACGCGTCCCGGTGGACTTGCAGGGTGGCTTCGGGGGCAATGCTTATTTCCAGCAAGATTGGCTTGGCGGCAAGTGTATCGGTGCACGAGTTTATGATCATATCGAGGCACGCTTTAACTGGAATCGAGTCTGTTGCCCCCTGCGAGCCGCCTCGCGCCAGCAACAACAAGGAGTTGATGGCTTCAGTCATATGGTCAACGGCCTGATTGACGTCATTCAAACGTCTTGTTGACTTGGCGTCGAGAGCGGCATTCTGGGCGATGAGTTCACAACTTGTCTTGATTTGGGTCAAGGGGGTACGCAATTCGTGGCTGGCATTCGCAGTGAATTCCTGTTCCCGGTCGAGGAGTTCCTGAACGCGCTGGTGATAGCCGTCAAACGCGCGGGCCAGGCCGAGCACTTCCTCGTCATTGTATTTGGCGGCCAAAGGTATTTTCATATCATTGGGACTTAAGCTCTCCACCTGATTTGCCAAATCGGATACCTGCCGGGTCAGAAGACCGGCCAGCCAGAAGGCCATCCAAACGGTGAGCGCTGATATGACGGCGGTGATGAACAGCAGCACCACTCTGAATTGCTTGATGCCTTGCTCATAGCGACTGACATCGTAGACGAGGTAAAACTTGGTCGTTCCGGAATACCGGACGGCGATGTGCAGTTCCCTGTCACCCACGAACGTGTGATGGATACCTGGACCGAGCTTACGCAGGTAACTGGGCAGCGTAGCGTTCTCGTCGTCATTTTGGATGATATAACCGTGAAGGTTTTGTGTGCGGGGAGGAAATATCTGAGGACTCCGCTGGTACTCATGCATCAGATGCGACATTTCGTCGGAGACAGTGGCATCAATTAACTGCTCCGCTTGTTTTTCTGCAAGCGACAGGACACCCACCATCAGCGCGACGAGAATCAGAACGGTGAAAAGGGCGAAGCCTAACGCGACCTTGAGCCGCAGACTATGCTTGATGCGCATTCGACGTCACCAGCTTGTAGCCCTCACCGCGAATATTTTCGATCGGATCGCTTCCACCGCGTTCGGTCAGTGCGCGGCGCAGCATGTAGATATGCGTGCGCAACGTGTCGCTGTCGGTCTGTTCCTCGCCCCACACGGCGGCTTGCAGCTCCGCGCGACTGAATACCCGGTTTGGGTTTTGCATCATGAGTTCAAGGATGCGCAAGCATTTGGACGGCAGCTTCACTACTTCGCCATTCCGCTCGACGACTAAAGTCTCGGGATGAAAGACCAAATCGCCAACGCGTAACACGGAATTTGTGACCCGGCCCCGATAGCGCTTTACCAGCGCGATCACACGTGCCTCGACCTCCCGTAACGCAAAAGGTTTGACCAGGTAATCATCGGCGCCACTGGCAAATCCGTCGAGCTTGTCCTGAAGTGTGTCCCGTGCCGTGACCATGAGAATGGGCGTGTCCTGGCCGGCCTCTTTACGGAGCTTATGGCAAAGGTCCAGACCACTCATTCCGGGTAACGACACGTCAAGAAGGATGACGTCCCATTTCTGGGTGACTGCCATGCGCAGCCCCATCACGCCTTCCATTGCCGCATCGACGGTATGGCCTCTGCTTTCGAGATAGTCGTACAGGTTGGCTGCAATAACATGATCGTCTTCGATGATTAGAATTCGCACGGCAAGCCTTTGTGATTTGCAATTATTAACCCGGCCATTAAACCGTCACGGACAAGTAGGTTGTGTCGACATGAATTCTGAACGTAATGATTCGATATCCATGTCTGAATATTGCGCCGAGAAAACTTACTTTATTCTTAACGGCGTTGTTGTTTTTGTCAGCCGATAACCAGTCTAGCTGGTTTTTGTCCGCGCCGAGAGCCGCCAGCCCAGCACGAACAGCGGCACCGCCAGTAGAGCCGAAAACAGATAAATCCGCGGCAGCGTGACCAGGCTTTGCAACGGCCCGAGCGCAAACGAGCCGATACCTTCGCCGGCCATCAGCGCGGCCACCATCAGACCGGCCATGCGCGTCTGCTGCCCGGAAAAAGCGGCCAGACCATACGACATGGAAAACGGAAAGTAGACGCTGCATGCTGCGCCGGCCAGTGCAAACACGCCTATCAAAGTCCAGGCGCTGGACAGAAATGGCAACGCAGCGAAGCAGGCACCCATGCCGAGCGGCGCCGCCAGATAAAGCCAACGCTGCGCTATCACGCGCTCCGGCACTAGCGCCAGCAAGATGCGAAACAGCGTCATGCTGCCCCAGAAAGCGGAAAGCGCCAGTGCCCCGTAATGTGTCGGCAGGGCCTTGTTCACGCTGATGTAAATATTGGCCCAACTGCCAAAGATGCCCTCGCCGATGGCATAGAGAAATGCGGCCAGCGCAAACAGCAGCATGGCGGCATGCCAGCGCGGTGATTCACCCGTTTTGGCAGTGCTTGCCGGGAGCGGCAGAAAGAGCACCAGTCCGAATCCGGCGGCCAGCGTGAGCGGCCATACGCCCCAGCTGGTCCAGGCAGTAATGCCATGCAGGATCAGCGGGGAGAGCGCGGTGGCGCCGCCGATGCCGGCGTTGAGCAAGGTGACTGCCATCGTGGCGCTGCGGGGAAACAGCAGCGCGGCATAGTGATTGACGGCAGCCAGCGTCAAGCCAAAACCCACGCCGAGAAATAGTGTTTCCATCAACAGCAAGGCATGCGCCAGCGTGCCACGGCTATAGGCCGCGCCGGCCAGCAGGAGCAGGGCGAGCACATTGGCTGCAACGCCGGTGCGGAACAGGCCGGCGCTGCCGATGCGCCGGTGCAGCGCGTCGGCAGCAAGCGCGCCGAAGATGGCGCCCAGCGTCTGTGGCAGAAACAGCACGCCATACGCGCTGCTCGACAGGTGGTAAGGCGGCGCGGCCAGAATGGTGCCGAGCGCCGGGATCAGGACAAACGCACAACCTTGCAGGAAACCTGCTGTATAGACTGCGACGGCGCTGAGCTTGGCCATGTCTGAATCTCTCGATTAGGTCGTCAATGTCATGAATCTGGAAAAAGCAGTTGCAGCCACAGAGAACACAGAGGCCACAGAGTAGGCGCGGGTATGCCGTATTTTGAGTTGATCGACTGGGTACTCAGGCCTGGGAAGCGCGTTTCCTCCGTGTTCTCTGTGGCCTCTGTGGCCAAAGTGCTTTTCAATCCCCATTTCGGCACACCAGTAGCCTATCCATGCCAATCGCCCTGAGCGAAACGCTGGCGCAGATGTGCGCCGACGCGCAGTGCGTTGGCCATGATGGTCAGCGACGGATTGACGGCGGCGATGGAGGGCATGAACGACGCATCTACCACATACAAGTTGTCCAGCTCATGCGCCTTGCAATGGAGGTCGAGCACGCTGGCGCCGGGGTCGGTGCCGAACCGTGCCGTGCCCACCTGATGGGCCACCGCCTCGATGCCCATGCGCTGAGTGAAGACGAGCGGATAGCCGAGCCGTTTCAAAATACTTTTCCAGCCCCCGACCAGGCGTTGATGGGCGGCCTCGTTGGTGGGTAGATAGTGCAGCCGGATGGTGCCGTCAGCATCCAGACTGACCCGGTTGTCCGGGCGCGGCAGGTCTTCCGTGGTCAGCCACCAGTCCACCGAATGCTGCGCCGCCCAGCGCGCCAGTGGCCAAGGGAAGGATGGGCGCTGAGCTTTGAGGATGGCCGGGGTGACCTTGCCGAGATTTTGAATATGGCCGAGCGGGTAGGGGAAATCCGCCTCGCCCGAGCTATTGTAAAAATCGTTGATGGCGATGGTTTTCTGAAACACGGTCGGGTTGCGGCGACGCGGATCGATGGCAATGCAGGCGCTGTTGAGATGGCACATGTAATTGCGGCCAAGCTGGTCGCTGCCATTCGCCAGCCCGCGCGGGTGCCGGGCGTTGGCCGAAGCCAGCAACAGCGCGGCGGAATTGATGGCGCCGGCAGCGACGACAACCACGCGTGCGCGGAAACGCCGCGCGCCTTGCAGGCCCAGTGTCTCCACGCTTTCCACGCGGCTGCCAGCGCTGTTGGTGAGGAGTTTTTGCACCCGGACACCGGGCAGGATATGAACATTGGCGTATTGCAATGCGGGGCGGATGCCGCAGGTTTCCGCATCGCCCTTGGCGTGCACCAGGCACGGGAAACCGTCGCAGCTGTCGCAGCGTATGCAGGCACTTTGTTGCGGATGATCTTCGTCCCGATTCAGCGCCAGCGGCAGCGGAAAGGGGTGTAAGCCTAGCGTTTTCAGTTGGCGCGCCACTTCTGCCATGTAAGGCTCATGGGTGAACGGCGGCCATGGATAGTCGTTGCGCGGCGGCTCCGTAGGGTCGGCACCGGCCAAGCCGTGCGCGTAATACCAGCGTTCTGCTTCATCGTAGAACGGGCGCAGGTCGGCATAGCCAATCGGCCAGTTCGGGGTGCTGCCGTCGACATGCTTGCGCGCCACAAAGTCCTCGCCACGGCGGCGCAGCACCGCAGCGCCGTAGAGCTTGGTGTTGCCCCCCACGTGGTAGCCGGTGACGGGTTGAAACAGACGCCCGGCGCCATCGCGCCAATGATCCTGCGTATGGTAGCGGTGCGCGTGGAATACGGCTTCGGCCTGCCAGTTGGCTTTTTCCCTGGGCAGATAATCGCCGCGCTCCAGCACCAGGATGGAAATGCCGCTGGGCGCCAGCGCACGCGCCAGCGTGCCGCCTCCGGCACCGCTGCCGATGATGATCAGGTCGGCATCCAGATCATCCGCCATGACGGAAGTCCGGGTAGATCAGCATGCCGCCGTCCACCGCGATGCTGGTACCGGTAATGTAGCTGGCCAGATCGCTGGCCAGGAAAGCCGCAACCTGGCCGATTTCATCCGGCTCGCCCATGCGCCCCATGGCAATTTTCTGATCCAGATCGACCAATCCCTGCGGGTCTTGCCAGACATTGGCATTGATCGGAGTTTTGATCGCGCCGGGGGCGATGGCCAGCACGCGTACGCCGTTCGCCGCCACTTCCTGAGCCAGGGTTTTGGTGAACATGGACAGCCCGGCTTTGGCGCTGGTATAGGCGCTGTAGCCCGACCAGGGGATGAATTCATGCACTGAGGTAATGTTGATGATGACCCCGCGTTTCTGCGGCAGCATCCAGTGCAGTGCCTGACGCGCGCAGTAGTAGGAGCCTTGCAGGTCCACCGCGATGACGCGCGCCCATTGGTCCGGATCGCTGTCGGCACAATTGGCCGAGCCGCCATCGATGCCGGCATTGTTGACCAGAATATCCAGCCCGCCGAATGCGGTGCCGACTTCAGCGAACAGTCGTGTCACCTGTTCTGGCGCCGAGATGTCGGCCTGAAATGCCTGCGCCGCACCGCCTTGCCGGACGATGCGTGCCACCACCGCGTCTGCTACTGCTTTATCGTTTCGATAGTTGATCGCCACCTTGGCGCCTGCGCTGGATAAAGCCATCGCGATGGCTTCACCCAGTCCGGAACTGGAACCGGTGACCAGCGCCCGGCGCCCGCTTAAATCAATATTCAGCATGATTTTTCTCCAGGAGTAA